>JARICB010000220.1 GCA_029264225.1 Nocardioides sp.
GGGTAGGCCTCGAAGGAGCGCCAGGCGTAGATCACCTCGTCGCCCGGGTCACAGAAGGCGTGGAAGAGTTGGTAGATCAGGGCGACACTGCCGGTCGCGGCGGCCAGGTCCTCGACCGGCACGTCGAGGGTGTCCGCAAGCGCGTCGTACAACGCCACAGTGCCCATGTCGGGATAGCGGTTCATCTGCTCGACCGCCTCGAGCGCGGCCGCGACCACACCCGGCAGTGGCGGGTAGGGGTTCTCGTTCGAGGACAATTTGTACGTCGTCAGGCCGGGGCGCGGGGTAGGCGGTCGGCCGGGGACGTACGTCGGGATCTGCCCGACGTTGCTGCGGGGCTGGGGTGTCTGCGCCATGCGCGCAGCCTAGTGGCGGCGCCGAACCATCGGTCTAGTCCGCAGGACTGATATGTGGGGCAGCTGCCTCGTTCGCCGGACGAGCATCCTCGTGGCCACCTAGGTTGGAAGGCTTGCAAAAGAAGGAAGTGTTCATGCTCGTTCGGCGCGCCCTGTCGCTCGTCCTGCTCCTCATCTTGATCGGCACCCCCGTAGGCGCGACGCTGCCAGCCACGGCATCGGGCGGGTCTGCGACCCCACAGGTGGCGCGGGCGGAGCGGCCCGCCGACCTGATGCGGATCTGCGTCTCGTCGCGGCGCGCTCGAGTCGACGCTTCGTGCGCCAACGGCGAGCAGGCGCGCGCCCTGCGCGTCGGGCGTCCCACCGAGTTGTGCCGCGCACAGGACGGCGCACTGAGCGGTCTCCGATGCGGACCTGGGCAACGCAAGATCATGCTGCCTCGCAACAGTCGGGCCATGATGTGCGCCACCGGAACCGCCCGCGTCCTCTCCCTGGTCGCACGCAAAGGTGAGTGCGACGGCACGATGTTCCGGGCGGTCAACCGGGTGCCGGGGACGCCTCGTCTTGACGATGCGACAGTGGCCGAGAACGCCGGCCGCCAGCGAGTCGGATCACTGTCGGCGCACGACGCTGATCCCGGCGACCAATTGAGCTTCCGGTTGCACTCCACCGGGACCGACACCGACAACTCTCTGTTCTCGATCGTCGGCAGATCGCTCATCCTGACCAAGTCGGTGAGCGCCGCGGCGCACCCCCGACTGACTGTTGGGATCCAGGTCGTCGACCTGATGGGCAAGCGCCGTGCCGACACCCTGTCGATCGTTGTCACCTCCCAACCGGCCACTGCGCCGGCAACTCCGCCGGCTCCACCATCGACCACTCCGCCGGCCACTCCATCGGCTCCGCCCTCGGCTCCGCCGGCCACTCCATCGGCTCCACCATCGGATCCGACGGCTCCCGTGGCACCTGCGCTGCCCACCACGTTCACCTTGTCACCCACTTCGGTGGCCGAGAACACGGTCGCCAGGATCGGCGCGCTGAGCATCGCCGACGCCGATCCGACGACGGCACCTACCTACGTAGTGGCGGCGGGTGAGACCGACGTGGAGATCCGCAACGGCAACGAACTCTGGACCCGACGCGGACTGGACCATGAGACGACCCCAACCTTCCCGGTGCGAATCAACGTGACCGATACCGGAGGTGTGGCCCTGACCAACGACTTCGTCCTGACCGTTACCGACGTCAACGAGGCACCCACGGCCGTGCGTCTGGGCGACCTCATCGTGCCCGAGCGGCAACCGGTCGGCACCGAGGTGACCACCCTCGGCGCCGACGACCCCGATGCAGGCGCGGCCCACAGCTTCAGCCTCGTTGCCGGGGCCGGCGACACCGACAACTCGGCATTCCGGATCTCTGGGACTTCACTGGAGTCGGCCGTTGTCTTCGATTTCGACACCAGGTCCACTTACAGCGTCCGGATCCGCGCCACCGACAAGGGCGGCCTCTTCACCGAGGGTTCCTTCACGATCACCGTCGACGCCGTCAACGACCCGCCCACCGGGCTGATGCTCTCGAGCACCTCTACGGCGGAGAACTCGCCAGTAGGCACCGGTGTCGGCAACTTCATGGCCGTCGATCCCGACGGCGTGGCTCCCTACACCTATGCCCTCGTCAGCGGCACGGGCAGCAACGACAACGACCAGTTCGTGGTCGACGGCTCCACCTTGAGATCCGCGGCAGTGTTCGATTTCGAGGCGCGGTCGAGCTTCACGATCCGGGTGCGGGTCACTGACAGCGGCGGTGCGGGTTTCGAACGGTCGTTCACGATCAACGTCACCGATGTCAATGAGGCGCCGACCGTCCCCACGCTCAGCACCTCGCTGATCGAGGAGAATCGGCCGACAGGCACCACGGTAGGCACCCTCAGCGCGACCGACCCCGACGCCGGTCAGACCGTGAGCTATGCCTTGGCCAGTGGATCGGGTGACACCGACAACGCCACCTTCGCCGTCGTCGGCAACCAACTCAGGACCGTCGCCAGCTTCAACTACGAGGCCAAGTCCAGCTACACCGTCCGACTCCGGGTCAGCGATAGCGCTTCCCCCGCACTGTCGAGCGAGGCGACGTTCACGATCACCGTGACCGACGTCAACGACCCACCCACGGTCGCCAGCGACACCTTCGAGAAGGCCATCGGCAATACGGCGGCGAAGTTCGGCTCGGTCGCCACCACTGGCCCTACCGTGGTCCTGACCGGGAGCGTTCCGCTCGCCAACGACAGCGACGAGGACGGCGATTCGCTGAGCGTCGTGACGGGGACCTACACCGGTTCCCAGGGCGGCACCCTGACTCTCCTTGACGACACCTCGTTCACCTACCGCCCACAGGTCGGCGACGCCGGGTTGACCGACTCCTTCACCTATCCGGTCAGCGACGGGCAGGCGACGTCGATGTCCACGCTCACGGTGACGATCGAGAACCGTCGCATCTGGTGGGTCGACGCCGCCGCAGTGGGCGGCAACGGAACCTCCTCGATGCCCTACTCGTCCCTGACTCCGCTCAACAGCGGCACCGATCCCGACGGGGTGGGCGATGAGATCTTCCTCCATTCTGGCACCTACACCGCTGGCATCACGCTCGAGCAGAACCAGAAACTGACCGGCGCAAAGGCGGGTCTTACGGGCCTGGTGGCTGCTGGCGCTGCCCCACAGATCCAGGTGAACGCCGCGCTGCCCGCGCTCACGCTGGCCGACAACAACGTCGTACGCGGCGTGAGCCTGCTCTCCACGGGGACGGCTCCTACCGTGCTCGCGGACGGTGTCAGTCAGGTCACGGTGGCCGACGATGTCGCCATCTCCGCGAGCAGCGGCACCGCGGTGCAGATCGCCAACGCAGCCGCCCCGAACATGACCCTCGGGGCACAGATCACCGCCGGAACCGGTGGCGCCGTCAGGCTCCTCGCAAATGGCACCGGCAGCGTGGCCTTCGCTGGCTCCGTCATTCAGAGCGGGTCCGGCAGCCTGCCAGCCCTGGACGTGACCGGCAACAGCACGAGCATCGCCTTCACCGGGAAGGTCGACCTCGATTCCGGTACGGCGACGGCCCTGCGCTACACCGGCGGCGGCTCGCTGTCGCTGGTCTCACCCCTCAACACCCTCACCACGACCACAGGCACGACCATCAGCGTCGGCTCCGGAACCGGTTCACTGAACGTGACCGGTGTCGGCGTCAACGCACGGTCGGGGACGCCGACCCTCGCCGGTGGTCAACCGCTCGTCGTCGCCGGGCACAGCGGCGGCACCGTGAAGGTGTCGGCTCCCCTGACCGGCGCCGGACTTGCCCTGAACAACAACACCGGCGCGACGGTGAATCTTCTTGGCCGACTTACGCTGGCGAATGCGACCAGCCAACTGGTCGGCTTCAACGCCACCGGGGGCGGCACCGTCTCGGCAAGCGCTTCGGGCAACACCGTGCTGACCACGACGGGTTCTGCCGTCAACATCGTCGGCACCACCATCGGTGACAAGGTCCTCTTCGAAACGGTTGCCTCGAACGGAGCGTTCAGCGGAATCAACCTGGACAGCACCGGCGCCGGCACTTTCGAGGTGACCGGTTCCGGAGCCTCGCTCTGTGGTGGCCGAGTCACTGCGGGCGGCGCTGGCGGATCCGCCAGTGTCGGTATTCGCCCCGACGCCGCCGAGTGCGCCAGCACGATCCGCAACAGCACCGGGGTAGGGGTGCGACTGGTCAACACCAGGTCTCCTGGCCTCAATTCGGTCCGGATCGTCGACAGCGCCAGCCACGGCGTCCAGATCGTCGGTGTCGGCGGCACGGCCATCCTCAGCAACAGCCAGGTCACCGGCAACGGCACGGCGGGAGGCCACCGCGGCATCGACGTCACCGGCAGCGACACCCTGGTGCGGGATTCGTGGGTGGACGACTCCTACGACGCCAACGTCGCGGCGACTGGCACCGGTGCCGTAACCCTCGCCACGTCCTACGTCAGCAACGCTGGTCGCAGGGGCGGCCAGTCCGGGGACGGCGTGCAGGCCAGGGCCCGGGGTACCGCGAACCTGTCGGTCGTGGTGCAGGACTCGATCTTCGAGGACAACATCGGTGACCACATCGACCTCAGTGCGTCCGACGCAGCCGCTCTCACCCGCGCCGACGTGGTGGCCAACCGGATGGCGACTTCACCGAACGCCGTCGCGGCCGGAGCTCTGGGTGGGGGCGTGCTCATCTCGACCGGTGGCACGAACTGGGGTCAGCAGGCTCGATTCCACCTCACTAACAATGCGATCCAGAATGCCCGCACGTCGGCGGTGACGATCTCGCAGAGCGGCACAGCCAGCACAGCACGACTGATCGGCGAGGTCACCCAGAACACGATCGGCGGCACCGGCATCGACTCCTGCTCCGCTGCTGGGTCAGCGATCGCCGTACGCAACCGGGATGGTGCCGGAGCGCTGACCGCAAGGATCAGCAACAACACACTGGCCCAGTGTTGGGGTTCCGCGATCGACGCGCTGGCAACGGATGGACCGGTCGTGACCGATCTGAGCGTTGTGGCCAACACGGTCGCCGCGTTCAACGGCGGAACTCCCCAGCGGGTCTTCGACGCCCGTTTCGGTAGGGGCAACTCGGACATGAGCAACAACACCTGCCTCGACCTGCGCGACACCATCAGCCCCGGCAACTCTGCGGGCATCTTCGTGGCCGTCCACCCGAGCATCGCGACCAAGCTCGCCGGCTACACAACTGGATCGGTCCCGGGCTACCTCTCCTCCACCAATTCGGCCATCCCCGCCAACGCCGCAGGAGCCTTCACCGCTGCGCCCAACTGCCAGACCCCATGACGCGTCTCCACCCGACCAGACAAGGAAGTGCCCGTGGCTGAACCATTCATGAGTGAGATCCGGATGTTCTCGTTCCCGTTCCCACCCAAGGGTTGGGCCGACTGCAACGGACAACTGCTGCCGATCAACCAGAACCAACCGCTCTTCTCGCTGCTCGGCACCCAGTTCGGTGGCAACGGACAGGTGAACTTCGCGCTTCCCGACCTACGGGCTCGGGTCCCGATCGGCGTCGACACCTCGCACCCTGTGGGCGAAACGGGCGGCTCGACCACCCACACGCTCACCCCAGCCGAGCTCCCCGGGCACACGCACACCGCCTACGTCAGCGACGCGCGCGGCACGACCGATTCGCCGAACGGCGCCTTTCTGGCGGCGGCAGTCAATGCCTACGGCGACGCCGGGGCGGGACAAGTTGCCATGGCCGGCTTGGGCTCGATGGGCGGCTCGCAGCCCCACAACAACACGCAACCGTTCCTCGTCATCCGCTATTGCATTGCCCTTCAGGGCATCTTCCCTAGCCCGAACTGAGAGATCCCATGGCGCAGCCCTATATCGGCGAGATCCGCATGTTCGCGGGCAACTTCGCCCCCTCCGGCTGGCTGTTCTGCAACGGACAGCTGCTGGCGATCAGCGAGTACTCCACGCTCTTCAACCTGATCGGTACTACCTACGGAGGTGACGGCTACTCCACCTTCAACCTGCCCGATCTCCAGGGCCGGCTGCCGATGCACGCCGGAAACGGCAGGGTGCTCTCGGAGACCGGCGGCAGCGAGATGGTGACGCTGACGCCCAACCAGATGCCCAGCCACACCCATGGCCTGATCGGCTCCTCCGCACCGGGCGTCGCCAACCGACCGACCGGACTGGTGCCCGCAGCCTCCCCCAACGTCGACCTGTATGCCGACGGCCCGGCCACGACCGCTCTGGCCGCCCGGTCACTGGGTTCGACGGGCGGTTCTCAGCCCCACAACAACATGCAGCCCTACCTGGCGCTCAGCTTCATCATCTCCTTGTTCGGAATCTTCCCCTCCCCGACCTGAGTCCGAAGGAAACGTCATGGCAAATCCATTCGTCGCCGAGATTCGGCTGTTCCCATTCAGTTTCGTCCCCAGCGGTTGGGCCTGGTGCAACGGCCAACTGCTGCCGCTCTCCCAGAACACCGCACTGTTCTCCCTGCTCGGCACCACCTACGGCGGCAACGGCTCCTCGACCTTCGCGCTACCCGACCTGCGCGGGATGGCGCCGATGCAGCACGGACAAGGCACAGGACTCACGATGCGTGAACTGGGTGAGAGCGGTGGCTCGGAGAGCGTCACTCTGCTTCAGAGCGAGATGCCGCAGCACGGCCACGCTCTGAACGCCGCAGCGACCCCGGCGACCTACAACCGGCCAAGCGGTGACCGCGTGCTGGCGGCGTCACTCGGCGGGGCGGCCTACAGCCCGGCCCTACCCGGGGGCGGTGCACCGTCACCTCAGAGCGCCTCCGCCCATCTGGTGGCGCCGGTCGGCGGCGACTACCCCCACAACAACATGCAGCCCTACCTGGCCCTGCACTTCGCCATCGCCCTCCAGGGCGTCTTCCCGTCCCGCCCATGACCTCCGCGATCATGAATCTGGAGACCCGAGCAGCAACCCACGCCGACGAGCCCTATCTGAGGGCCCTCTTCGAGTCTTCCCGCTCGCTCGGTGTGCAGGCGCTCGCTGCTCTGCCCGGCCTGCTCGACCTGCAGTACGACGCTCAGCGGCGCGCACACGCGGCGTACCCCTCGACCCTCGATGAGATCGTGGTCGTCGACGGATCGCTCGCTGGACGGCTGCTCACCTCGCGCACCGTGGACAGTTGCCACGTCGTCGACGTGGCGATCTCACCGGAGCACCGCGGCCGCGGGATCGCAACGTCACTGCTCGACCGTCTCCTCGCCTCGGGTCCGGTCTCGCTCCGGGTCGCCATCGACAATCCGGCCCGTCGGCTCTACGCGCGACTCGGCTTTACCGAGGGTTCGGCTACCGCAACCGACCTCTCACTGCACCACCCCGGACATCATCTCTGCCAAGGAGTCGGCGCATGAACGATCATCTCCCCACCCCGATCGGCCAGCCGACTGCTATCGGTGTGAGCCGTCGAAGCTTCGTCGGCGCTGCCGGTATCGCCACCGCTGCCCTCGCCGTACCCGCTACAGCCCAGGCCGCATTCGCCGCACGGTCCCTGCGCGTCGGCGTCCTGGTCCCCGAAGGACTCAGCTATGCCCGGGCCGGCGAAAGCCTGCTCGCGGGGCTGGCGTGCGGCTTCGACACCGGCAGCAAGCCGCACACGGCCACGCTGATCCCCCGCGGTGTGCGCCAGGGATATGCGGGGGCCACGTCGGCGACCGCCGAACTCCTCGCCAGCCGCGTCGACGTGGTCGTGGCCGGCGTCTCGAGCATCACCGCGGAATCGTTGGCGCCCTTGTGTCGGGCGCAGGGAGTCAGCCTGGTCGTCGCCGGCGTCGGCGCCCATGTGGTGACGACGGGCACCCCCGGCGTGGTCCATGTCGGCCTCCAGCAGTGGCAGGCAGCACATGCCATGGGGGTCTGGGCCCGACGCAGCCTCGGGGGCTCGCTCTTCGAGATCGTGGCGGCTCCCGACGCCGGCTACGACAACGTGTATGCGACCAGCCGCGCTTTCCAGGCTGCCGGCGGCTCCCTCCTCGGGCGTGCCCTGACCCACAACCGGCCGGTCGGCACCGGCGTCGCCGAGGCGGTCGCTGCCGCCAAGAGCTCGGGCGCAGCCGTGGTGGTCGTGCACGCCTCGGGTCGGCGGGTGAGCGAGATTCTGAGCGCCCTGCGCCGGGACCGGGTCTCGGCTGCGATCGTCGCCGACGGGGTCGCCATGGATGATCCGATGCTCAGATCCCTGGGGTCCTCGGCGGCCGGCGTGCACTCCGCTTCGAGTTGGTGCAGCCGGGCCGACACGTCCGCCGTACGCAGGTTCGTCACGGCGTACAAGGCTCAGGAGGGCAGGCGCCCCGACGCATTTGCCGCGGTCGGCCACGATGCCGGGCGGGTCATCGCGGCGGCCGCTCGTCGTACGTTGCGACGATCGGGCTGGGCAGCAGGGGTGACCGGGCGCAGCGTCGAAGGTGCGCGCGGGCGGCTCACGCTCGGCGACAACGGCGTCGTCGCCTCCCGCATCTCGATCAGACGCGTCGTCAAGGGTCGCAACGAGGAGATCGCCACCGGCGCCAAGATCGTCGGGATCCCGGCCACGCTGATGTCCTTGCGCACGACCGAGACCGCCGCCTACGTCAACGAATATCTGGGCACCTGACCCCCAGCCGACTAACCGAAGATCGCCTCATAGGTGCGGCCCTGCGGCGTCTGCCCGATCGGCACGACGAAGAGCACACCCTCACCGAGGTCGGCGTGGGCCAGCAGGTAGCTGTCCTGTGCGAGCGGCGGGTCGAGCGGACCCTCGAAGATGACCGACCCGCCCGACCCCGCCGGGGTGGCCGCGGCCAGAACGACGGGGACACCGGCAAGGTGGAACGCCTCGCCCCGATGGCTGGCCAGAGTGTCGAAGGTGAGGCTCACGACGAGGAGGATAGCCGGGCCTGGAGTCGACTGCCGGCGGTCGGTGACCCCGACCTCCCGAGCGAGTCGTACACATCTGGGGTGTTGCAGCACCCCAGAAGTTTCCATTCCCCCGGTTAACCGGGGGACCAGCGCCACACCCCCCGACCCCCACGTCAGCGGGAGGCGACAGGGCGGCGGTATCGCCAAGGCCGGAAGAGGATGGCCAGAAGGATCCCGATGGCACCCCCGATCAGGGCACCGGCGACGTTGTCGACCACGTCGGTAATGTCGCAGGCGCGATCGATGCGGGCCAGCACCAGTTGGGTGGCCTCGATGAACACGCTGTAGAGAGCCAACGCGACGATCCCTACTGGCGCGAGCAGCCACCCCGCCCGCCACCGGGCGACCGCGAGCACCCACAAAGCTCCGGGCGGCACGAAGACCAAGGTGTTGAGGAAGCGCTGACTGCCCGAGAAGATCCAGAACCCATCGGGTGCCGGACCGCCGTAATCGAGTGAGCAGGAGGTCTGCCGGGTCTCGGCCGCCACGAAACCGGTGCCCCACTGCGCCGGGAGCAGGGTAATGATCGCGATCGCGACGACCGACCAGGCGAAGCCTGCCAGCGCCAGCGCACTGACCCACCCCAGTCGGCGGCTCATGGCCCACGCGAGCAGCCCGAAGACAACGCCGCTCGTCAGGGAGGCGAGCAGCATCACGCCCGTGCCACCGATGGTCACCACGCGGCGAGGGTAGCGAGCCCACCTCGCGCCGACGTACGCCGCACCCAGCCCCGACACCGACCACCTACCCTGACGGCATGCGATTCCTTACTTGGTTGTCGACGTACGCCGCAGGGCTGGCCGTCGCCGCCTGGATGCTCGACGGCATCTGGTTCAACGGACCCTCCTCCGGCAGCGAGGAGTTCAAGGAGAAGCTGTTGCCGCTGCTGATCGTGGCGCTGATCCTGGGCCTCGTCTCGACCTTCATCGAGCCGGTGATCAAGCTGATCTCACTGCCCTTCATCATCTTGACGCTCGGGTTCCTGCTGCTGGTCATCAACGCGCTGATGCTGATGCTGACCGCCAAACTGGCTGGCGCCTTCGAGCTCGGCTTCCACGTCGACGGGTTCTTCAACGCCCTCGTCGGGTCGTTGATCATCACGATCGTGGGCTGGGGCGTCCAGGTAGCGCTGCCGAAGGAGTCCCTGTGACGCCCACCGCGCTCCCGGCACCACATTCGCCCGGCCGCTACCGGGTCGCCTTCATCTGCACCGGCAACATCTGCCGTTCCCCCAGCGCCGATGTCGTCCTGGAGCACCTGCTCGACGAGGCGGGGCTACTCGACCGGGTCCGGGTCGGATCCGGTGGGATGCGCGAGTGGCACATCGGCAAGCCCATGGATCCCCGCTCCGCCAGCACCCTCGCCGCACGCGGCTACGAGGCCACCCGGCACCGCGCCCGACAGGTCACCGCGACGTGGTTCGACGAGGAGGATGTGCTGCTGGCGATGGATCAGGGCCACCTGGAGGAGTTGAGCGAGCTGGGCAACTCCGAGCGGGTGCGGCTCTTCGGCGCCTTCGATCCCCTCACCCCAGGCGTAGAAGTACCAGACCCCTACTACGGTGGCAGCGAGGGCTTCGAGGAGGTGTTGGACATGATCGAGCGCACGTGCCGCGCCCTGGTCCCCCACATCGAGCGAGTCGTAGCCAGCCCATGACCCGCCAGCCGCTGGTCGCCCGACGCGCCGAGGAGCTTCTCGGCGCTGCCGTCGTGTCGACCGCGCCGATCGCGGGTGGTGACATCTCCACCGCGACCCGGCTCCGGCTCTCCACCGGCGCGTCTGCCGTGATGAAGACCTACGCGCACGCCCCGGCCGGGTTCTTCGAGGCCGAGGCCGCGGGCCTGCGCTGGCTCGGCGAGGTCAGGGGCGGCGTGCCCGTTCCCGACGTCCTGGCCGCCGACGCCGACTGCGTCATCGTGGCCTGGGTCGAGCCGAGCGCCAAGAATCCCCTGGACGCGGCCAGCGGGTTCGGCCACGCCCTCGCGACCACCCACAACGCGGGCGCGCCGACCTACGGTGCCGCCCTCGACGGCTTCATCGGTCGGCTGCCCCTGCCCAACAAGGCATGCCCTACCTGGCCGGAGTTCTATGCCGTACGCCGCGTGCTGCCCTACCTCAAACTGGCCCGCGACCGCGGTGCCGTTACCGACGGTGAGGCCGCGACGATCGAAGGCGTGATCGGGCGACTGGTCGAACTGATCCCCGAGGAACCACCCGCGCGTCTGCACGGCGACCTGTGGAACGGCAACTGCCTGTGGGGCCTCGACGGGGCCGTCCACGTCATCGACCCGGCCGCCTACGGCGGACATCGCGAGGTCGACCTGGCCATGTTGCACCTCTTCGGGCTGCCCCATCTGCCGCGGGTGATGCAGGCCTACGACGAGGCAGCCCCCCTCGCCGAGGGTTGGGAGGAGCGGCTCCCGCTCCACCAACTGTTCCCACTGCTCGCGCACGCGAGCATGTTCGGCGGTGGCTACGGCGCCCGCGCCGCCGCCACGGCCGCCCGCTAC
>JARICB010000286.1 GCA_029264225.1 Nocardioides sp.
TGTGTCCTTCCCGCTGGAACGGGAGGACGCCTCGGGGCGCCGACCCGCCGTTTCCTCGCAGCGTGGTGTCGGTGCTCGCACTGGAGGTCCGGCTCGCGCCTCGACCAGTAAGGATCAGTGGTCGAGACACCTACGGTTGCGGGTCAGCGCCGGGTTCGGACCGGCTTCCGCAGTGCAAACGAATATAGGTTGTCCTGGCGCAGACTACCGCCAATGACGTAGGTGCAGCGCCTCAGGTGAGTTTCTCGAGGATGAGTTCGCGCACACGCCCGGCGTCGGCCTGGCCACGCATCTCCTTCATCACGGCGCCGATGAGTGCACCGGCGGCCGCCAACTTGCCCTCCCGGATCTTGTCGGCCACGTCGGGGTTGGCTGCGATCGCGGTGTCGACGGCCGCGCTCAGTGCACCTTCGTCGGAAACGATGGCGAGCCCGCGCTTCGCCACGATCTCAGCGGGCGTCCCCTCGCCGGCGTAGAGACCCTCGAAGACCTGCCGCGCCAGCTTGTCGTTGAGGGAACCGGCGTCGATCAACGACTGCACGGCCACCACGTCGGCGGGCGAGACGCCCAGTGCCGCGATGTCGGTGTCGACGTCGTTGGCTCGGCGGGCGAGCTCGGAGAGCCACCACTTGCGGGCCGCCTGCGGCGTGGCTCCGGCCTCGATCGTCTCCTCGACCAGGCCGAAGGCACCGGCCCCGATCGTGTCGCGCATCTCGAGGTCGGTGAAACCCCAGACCTCCTGGAGCCGGGTCCGCTTCGCGGTCGGGTTCTCCGGGAGGGTGCCGCGTAGCTCTTCGACCCATTCGCGGCTCGGCGCCACAGGCACCAGGTCGGGTTCGGGGAAGTAGCGGTAGTCCTCGGCATCGGACTTCTCGCGACCACTCGTGGTGACCCCGGTGTCCTCGTGCCAGTGCCTGGTCTCCTGCAGGATCGAGCCGCCACCAGCGAGGATCGCGGCGTGGCGCTGCATCTCGTAGCGCACCGCCCGCTCGACCGAGCGCAGGGAGTTGACGTTCTTGGTCTCGGTCCGGGTGCCGAGGGTGCCCGTGCCGATGGGGCTGAGCGAGAGGTTCACGTCGGCCCGGATCGAGCCCTGGTCCATCCGGGCATCCGAAACACCGAGCGCCACGATCAGCTCGCGCAACTGGGCGACGTAGGCCTTGGCGACGGCGGGGGCGTTCTCCCGAGTGCCCATGATCGGGCGGGTAACGATTTCGATCAGGGGGATGCCGGCGCGGTTGTAGTCGACCAGCGAGTAGTCGGCGCCGTGGATACGACCGGTGGCGCCGCCGACGTGCAGCGACTTGCCGGTGTCCTCCTCCATGTGGGCCCGTTCGATCTCGACCCGGACCACCTCGATACCGCCGTCCTCGGTCGGGACGTTGACGTCCATGTAACCGTCGAACGCGATCGGCTCGTCGTACTGCGACGTCTGGAAGTTCTTCGGCATGTCGGGGTAGAAGTAGTTCTTCCGGGCGAAGCGGCACCACTCGGCGATGTCGCAGTGGAGCGCGAGACCGATCCGGATGGCCGACTCGACGGCTGTGCGGTTGACCACCGGCATGGCACCCGGAAGTCCCAGGCAGGTCGGGCAGACCTGGGTGTTGGGCTCGGCGCCGAACTCCGTAGGACAGCCACAGAACATCTTCGAGGCGGTGTTGAGCTCGACGTGGACCTCCAGGCCCATCGCCGGGTCGAAGTTGGCGAGCGAGTCCTCGAAGGAGAACAAGGCGTCGGTAGTCATCGGGTCTCCTCGGTGGCGGCGAGCTCGGGGGCACGGTCGAGCAACGGTGCGCCCCACTTCTGCTCGAGCAACATCTCGAGCGCGGCGCCAACCCGGTAGAGGCGGTCGTCGGCAAGTGCAGGCGCCAGGATCTGGAAGCCCGCGGGCAACCCGTCCTCGTCGGCCAGGCCACTGGGCACCGAGATACCGGGCACGCCGGCCAGGTTGGCAGGAATGGTGGCGAGGTCATTGAGATACATCGCGATCGGGTCGTCGAGCTTCTCCCCCAGCTTGAACGCCGTGGTCGGCGCGGTGGGCGAGACGAGCACGTCGACCGAGGCGAAGGCGGCCTCGAAGTCGCGGCTGATCAGGGTCCGGACCTTCTGCGCCTGGCCGTAGTAGGCCTCGTAGTAGCCGCTCGAGAGGGCGTAGGTACCCAGGATGATCCGGCGCTTGACCTCGTCTCCGAAGCCGACATCGCGGGTGGCCCGCATGACGTCCTCGGCGCTCGGGTCTCCCTCGGGCACGACCCGCAGTCCGAAACGCATGGCATCGAACTTGGCGAGGTTGGACGACGCCTCCGCCGGCAGGATCAGGTAGTAGGCCGCCAGGGCGTGCACGAAGTTGGGGCACGACACCTCGACGACCTCGGCACCGGCCTGGACCAGCAGGTCGACCGATTCCGCGAAGCGCGCCATGACACCGGCTTGCCAGCCGTCACCGGCAAGCTCGGTAATGACACCGATCTTGATCCCGCTCATGTCACCGGCCGCTCCTGCACGGGCAGCGTCGGTGAAGGAGGGCCATTCCTGGTTGATCGAGGTGCTGTCCCGGTGGTCGTGGCCGCCGACGAGGTCGTGCAGCAGGGCCGAGTCGAGGACGGTTCGGGTGACCGGACCGGCCTGGTCAAGGCTGTTGGCCAGCGCGACGAGCCCGTAGCGGGAGACGCCGCCGTAGGTGGGTTTGACCCCCACGGTGCCGGTGACGGCGCCGGGCTGACGGATCGAGCCGCCCGTGTCGGTGCCAATGGCCAGCGGCGCC
>JARICB010000297.1 GCA_029264225.1 Nocardioides sp.
GTGATCCTGACGCTCGGGTTCCTGTTGCTCCTGATCGCTTTGCGAGCACCGCTCATCGCGCTGCTCGGCACGCTGGCCAGCCTGCTTTCCACCGCGGCGGCGTTCGGTGTCGCCCGGCTGGTCTTCCAGGAGGGTTGGGGCTCATCGGTGCTGGGCTTCGAGAGCCAAGGTTTCCTCGACGCCTGGGCACCAGTGTTCTTCTTCGCGATGATCTTTGCGATCGCGATGGACTACACCGTCTTCCTGCTCGCCTCCGCCAAGGAGCACTACGAACGCTCAGGTGACCCGAAGGAAGCCATGGTCGGCTCACTGGCCCACTCGGGTCGCGTCATCTTCGCCGCCGGAGCCGTCATGGTCGCGGTCTTCTTCACCTTCGCCCTGTCCGGCCCGCTTCCGCCCAAGGAGATGGGGATAGTGCTGGGCGTCGCCGTCCTGCTCGACGCCTTCCTGGTGCGACTCGTGCTGCTGCCCGTGCTGCTTCGCCTTACCGGCCGGGCCGCATGGTGGGTACCGCGCTGGCTGACCCGGGTCCTGCCTGATATCCGCTTCTCCCACAACTGATCACCCACCCCTACAGAACGGAGCACACCATGTGCCGAGCAGTCCGATGCAAGACCTGCGGCAAGACCACCTGGGCCGGCTGCGGCCAGCACGTCAACCAGGTCATGGCGGGAGTGGCCAAGGCAGATCGCTGCCCGGGGCACTCGCCCTCAGAGAGCGCCGGGGGTGGCTTCTTCAGCAGGCTCTTCGGGCGGGGATGACGTCGCGGCCGCCGTGCCCACGTTCGCGCGGGTACGGCGCCAGGCGACGTACGACGCCACGACGGCCACCAGCGACAGAGCCGCCCATCCCGGCACTCCCGACGCCCACGCTGCCACTGCTTGCTGGGCCCGGAACTCGACGTCGGTCAGGTCCCCCATCCCCAGCCAGCCGGTCAACCCGGCAGTCCCGTCGTAGCGCAGGAAGACCACCCCGATGACGATGAACATCAGCCCCGAGACGAGCGAGATCGAATGCACCCGCAGCGGCCCCAGGGCCAAGGTGCGGCCGCGCAGCCAACGGCGACTGCCCAGGTCGTAGCGGTCCCACAGGCCTGCGAGCAGCAGCAAGGGTGAGGCCATGCCGAGGGCGTAGACGGCCAGCAGTCCCCCACCCTGCCAGGGCGATTCCTGGGTAGCGGCCAGCGTCAGAATGGCGCCCAGAACCGGCCCGGAGCAGAAGCCCGCCAGACCGTAGACGGCACCGAGCAGCAGCGTCGAGACCCAGCCGTCCCCGCCCCGTGCGGCGACGGCTGCGTTGAGTCGCTCGGAGAACGGCAGGGTGAATCCCTTGCCGAGCAACTGGATCACTCCGAACCCGATGATCAGCCAGCCGGCGATGCTGATCAGTAGTGGCCGGTTGCCGTAGAAGAACGACGAGGCCGCGCCGGCACCGGTGCCCAGCGGAACCAAGGTCAACAGCAGACCCAGGTAGAACACGAAGGTGCGCGCCACCAGAGCGCGCTTGCTGGCGAAGGCGTAGGCGAAGAACGACGGCAGCAGCAGCGCGCTGCACGGTGAGAGCAGAGCCAGAACGCCGGCCACGAAAGCGGCCAGCACCCCCACGTCACTCATCGACCAGCGTCCTCGAGCGCCTGATCGATGGTCGTCTCGAAGACCGCAGTCGGCTGGGCTCCGATGACGGGGACGCCATTGATGACGAAGGCCGGGGTGCCGGTGACGCCGATCGCCTGACCCTCGCCGAAGTCTTCCGCGACGGCCTGCTCGATGGCCTCGGTCTTCATGGCTGCGCGGAACTGTTCAACATCGAGGCCGACCTTCTTGGCAATGGCGGCCACGTAGTCCTCGTCGAGGTTGCCGGAGTTGGGCGGCAACTGATTGGCATACAGCTCGTCATGGAAGGCCCAGAAGCTGCCCTGTTCGCCGGCGGCACGTGCGGCCTTCGCGGCAGTGGTCGACTCGGTGCCCAGGTAGGGGAAGTCACGCCACTCGATGCGCAGCGTGCCGTCCTCGACGTACTTCTCGATCAGGGTCGGCTCGGTGTCACGGGCGAACTTGGCGCAGAAGGAGCACTGGAACTCCGAGTAGATGATCATCACTACGGGCGCATCCACTGCGCCCAGTGCGGTCGGGTCGTCGGCATCCCGTCGTGCCAACTGCTCCCAGGAGTCGTCCGGGGCTGCGGCCGACCCCTCGGATTGCCCCGTCGAGCCTGCGCTGGACTGCTCCCCACTGTCTTCTCCGCCCGTCGCGCCGATAAGGCTGGCGAACAGGGCCAGGATCGCCACCCCAGCGACGGCTAGCGGGACCAATGGACTCTTGCGACGTTCAGACACGTGCGACATCTCCAGATGTGGTGGTCGGGCAGGACAGCTCGCCGAGCAGTCGCCGGCGCAACGCCCAGGCGAGCAGACAGATGGCGAGCACCTGGAGCACCGGTTGAACGGGTTCGAACCAGGTAATGGCGCCGGCGCTGCCGAGGGCGAGAAGTACCACCTTGTTGCAGACCGGACAGCCCACGGCGAAGTAGGTCAGTGCCGCCCCTACCCACCCGCCGCGGCGGGTGGCGCTGGCGTCCGGCTGGGCTTGCTGGTCGCTTGTGGCGACATAGGTCGCGACGAGCAGGCCGCCGAGGATCGATGAGCTCAGCAGAGCAGGCCAGGCCCACCAGGTCGGGGGGATCTCTCGGCCGAAGAGGGGCGTGTCGATGAGGTCGGTCGGGATGGCCACCAGCAGGACGCAGGCAGTTGCAGCCACGACAGCGGCCAGCCAACGCCGCAGCGGCCACGAGGTGAAGGCGGACAGCGGCTCCCCGATCACGGCGCGCCCACCTCGACAGGGTGACCGTGCGTACGCCACTCGAGCATGCCGTCCTCGAGCCTGCGGGCCTTGACGCCTTCGGCCCCGAGCAGCCGGACCGCATCGTGAGCCATGACGCAGAAGCTGCCGCGGCAGTACGCCACCACCTCGGGCGCCACCTGCAGCTCATTGGCCAGGCTCGCCAACAGACCGAGCGGCGCGTTGCGCGCACCGGGGATGTGGCCTGCGAGGTATTCCTCCTCAGGGCGCACGTCAAGCAGGGTAATGGCGTTGCCAGCGAACAGTCCGGACAGCTCCGCTCGTGAGACCAGCCCGACCTCGTCGGCCCCCGGGAGGTTCAGGTAGGCCTCGAGAGCCTGGCCCACATCGGCCGACCGCTCGCGAGCGACGCTGCGCATGGCGTCGTAGAGGCGCGCCACGTCGTCGCCGGCCAGCCGGTAGTGCACCTTGGTGCCCTCGCGTCGGGTGCGCACGAGATTGGCCAGCTTGAGCACCTGCAGGTGGGCCGACACGGTGGTCACACCCATCCCCGCAGCCCGGGCCAGGGCATCGACGGTGCGCTCACCCTGGGCCAGCAGTTCGACCAGTTCGAGTCGCTTGGCACTGCCGAAGGCCTTGCCGACGACGGCAAGCTCTTCGAACACCCGAGAGCGTCGATCCTCCATCATTCCTCCAATGATCTTTGGAGAAGCGTAGGAGGTAGGAACAAGTCGGCCGAATCTCCCCGGCGGGGCACCTACCTCTTCTCGGCCACGATCCGCCAGTTCAGGTCGGCGAGCTTCGCCCGCTCCGCCTGGGTCCAGGCCTCGCCGCCGCGCTGGAGGAGATCCAGCGACTCCTCGACCCACCCCGGGGCAACCTTGATCTTCTCCAGGGCCCGCACGACGCGTCGACCGTGGAGGATGAGGTCGCGCTTCTGCTCACACAGCGGCCAGGCCTCACTCTTGGAGGGCGCGGACACGATGACGTGGAAGCCTGCGCGTTCCAGCGCGGCACAGACATCGGCGGGATACATCGACTGGGTGGCGGCCAGCGTCGGAAGATAGAGCCGGTGCAGTGCGACGTGCTCCTCGTTGGACCAGTCGAAGAACGGCGTGAGCAGGTATTCCGAGCAGGCGTAGCGAGCGCCGAACTTCAACACCCGATACATCTCGCGCGCGTGCAGGTCGAGCTCCTCCTTCTTGAAGAACGGCCACACCGCCTGGAAGGAGAAGCATCCGTCGAAGGACTCCGACTCGTAGTCGAGCGGCTCGTGGTGATCGCCGACCTTGAAGTGCAACCGGTCGCTCATGTCGCAGCGGGCAGCCCAGTCGTTGCCGTTGTCGACCTGGTCGGGGTCGATGTTGTATCCCGAGACCTGGCCGCCGGTGAGCGTCGCGAGGTGGTGCGCGATCCGGCCTCGACCACAGCCCATGTCGAGCAGGTGGGAGCTCGACGGGTGTGGGAGGTCGAGTTCGGCGAGCAGCGCCTTCTCGGTCAGGATCTGGTTGTCGTAGAGACCCTTGGAATCATCGAGCATCGGCGGGATGTACAGCTTCTCCAGATCGAAGACCGAGAGCATGTTGTTGAGCACCTTGTAGTAATCGGCGACAGCCTTCGTCTCCTGCGCCGTGTCGGTCTGCTCACCGGCCTGCATCCGCTGGAAGAACCGGTAGGCGTCGAGGCAGGCCTGCTTGTCCTCCGCCGACAAGGTGGCCAGCCGCTTGACGCCCGTTGCGGCGGTCTTGAGTCGGTAGGAATCCCACATCTTGGTGCCTCTCGTCCCACCCTGCCGGAGTGTCCGGATCGGGCGCTACCATTCGAGCAGCATCGTTACATTCATACAAGAGGTGTAGGCATGTAACATTAACCCATGGGGCACCACGGTTGGCAGGGCAGCCCGCCACGAACCGAAGCACTGGCCCGCGAGCGCATCATCGGCGCGGCCACCCGATGTCTCGACCGAGCCGGCGTCGTCAAGACGACGCTGTCCGACATTGCCACCGAAGCCGGGGTGACCCGACAGACGGTCTACCGCTACTTCCAGAGCCTGGGCGACCTGCTCCAGTCCGTCGCCGAGGCTGGCGCTTCCGACTTCATCGAACGGATGCGGCTCCACCTGGAGCCACAGCAGACACCGGTCGAGGTGGTGGTCGAAGCCATCGTCTTCTGCCTCCAGGAACTGCCGCACGAGCCACGAATCGGCATCCTGCTGGACGCCGATGCCGAGGATCTTTTCGGCAGCGGCATCACCTCATCGACCGGATTCGATCTGGGCGCACAATTCCTGCGGAGCCTTCCAGTGGGTTGGGAGGCGAACGGCGTCAGCGACGACGATTTGGAGGGTCTGGCCGAGCTGATGCTGCGCCTGATCGGATCCATGATGCAGCACCCGCCGACCACGCCGCGCTCCCCTGACGAGCTACGCGTCTTCCTGCGCCGTTGGCTCGCGTCCGCGCTGATCACCTCCGACGCCTGATCGATCCGGCACCCGGTCAGGGGCGCTGGCGGCGTCGACGTTGGCGTGGTCCTTGAGCCAGAGCGCCACATAGACCAACGCCACGAGCACCGGAACTTCGATCAAGGGCCCGACGACGCCTGCCAGGGCTTCACCCGAGGTGAGGCCAAAGGTCGCAATCGCGACCGCGATGGCGAGCTCGAAGTTGTTACCCGCGGCGGTGAACGCGACCGTCGCAGTCTTGGCGTAGCCGAGCCCCAGACGAGCCGACACCGCCCAGGAGAGCGCGAACATGGTCACGAAATAGGCCAGCAGCGGTAGGGCAATACGGGCCACGTCGAGCGGGTTGCGGCTGATGGCATCACCTTGGAGGGCGAACAGCATCACGATGGTGAACAGCAACCCGTAGAGGGCGAAAGGTGAGATTCGCGGCAGGAACCGCTGCTCATACCAGTCGCGGCCCTTGACCCGTTCGCCGTAGGTGCGAGACAGGTAGCCAGCAGCCAGCGGGATGCCCAGGAAGATCAGGACACT
>JARICB010000425.1 GCA_029264225.1 Nocardioides sp.
GTAGCGCCCGTTCGCGGGTGCTATCTTTTCGAATCGCTTGGGGGTGTGGCGCAGCTGGTAGCGCGTCTCGTTCGCATCGAGAAGGCCAGGGGTTCGAGTCCCCTCACCTCCACCAAGCGCAGGCCGCCTCCGGGCGGCCTGTTGTTTGCCCGGACCCTCAGATCCAGCGGGTGAACCAGATGCGTTGCAGCCACTCCGAACGGGTCAGCAGCTGGTCGCTCCAGACCGGCCAGAACCAGGCGAACGCCAGCACGGTCAGCACGAAGTAGCTGCCGGCGATCACGACCCCGGCGGTGCGTCGCGGGGTCGGAGTGTTGGACGAGCCGATGATGGCGCCTAGGGCCAGGGTCAGGCCGAGCACCAGGAACGGCAGGCAGGCCATCGCGTAGAAGATGAAGATCGGCCGGTCGTCGTAGCGCAGCCACGGCAACCAGGTGGAGGCGACCCCGACCACGGCCACACCGAAACGCCAGTCACGCCCACCCACCCACCGCAGCAGCGCGAAGACCAGGGCCAGGCTGCCGCCCCACCAGATCAGCGGATTGCCCAGAAGCAGCACCTGGCGCAGGCAGGTGGAGCCCGCCGGCGCATCGCAACCTTGGCTGCCGGGTTGGATGTCGAGCTGCGCATCGACGCCGACCGGACGGTTCATCAGCAGCCAACCGCCCGGTTTCGAGGCGTAGACGTGCGTACTGTCGTTGAGGAAGTGGGCGTGGAAGGCGTAGACGTCGTGGTGGTAGTGCCACAAGGAGCGCAGTGACTGGCTCACCTCGCCCAGACCCGACGCGTCGGGCTCGTTGGCCGTCGGCCAGGCCTGCCCGCCGTCGTAGGTCGTGTACTGGGTCTCGCTGAGGGTCTGTTCGTAGTCACCGGCGTGCATCAACCAGCCGGTCCAGCTGGTGACATAGACGACCAGTGCGACCAGGACCAGGCTCGCGAACGCCGTGGTGCCGTCGACGAAGACGGCCTTGAGCAGCGCCCTGGGGTGAGCGAACGCCTTGCGGGCGCCGTAGCTCCAGGCGAAGGCCATCAGCCCGAACGCCGCGAGCGGGAACAGCGCCGTCCACTTGGTGCCGACCGCCAGACCGAAGCCGACCCCGGCCGCCAACAGCCATGGCCGGAACAGCACTCGGGCGCGCCCGGCAGCGAGCCTGGCTCGGAACCATTGTCGGTCCGCGACGACACAGTGGACCCCGAGCAGGATGAAGAAGGCGAGGAAGATGTCGAGCAGGGCCAACCGGGACAACACGAACTGCAAGCCGTCCAGGCTCAGCAGGAGCCCGCCGACCAGCCCGAGGGTGGTCGAGCCACTGACGCGGCGCACGAAGCGGCACATCACCAGCACCATCAGGGAGCCGACGACCGCGGCCGCGATGCGCCAGCCGAAGGGGTTCATGCCGAAGGCGTGTTCACCCAGCGCGATCAGCCACTTGCCCACCTCGGGATGCACCACCATCGACGGGGTGTCCTGCCACAGTCCGGTGACATCGCCGCTGAGGATCTGTTTGTCGGCCCCTTTGACGTAGTCGCGCACGTAGCCGTTGTTGAGCATCGACCAGGCGTCCTTGGCGTAGTACGTCTCATCGAAGCTGAACTGGTGAGGGGTGGCCAACCTCCACCAGCGCAGGAAGAAGGCGAGACCGGTCACGGCGAGCGCGAGCAACCACCCGATCAGCGGGTCCTCGGTGCGCCAACGTGGCACCGCCCGCTCCTGCGCCGGAGGCACTTCCCTGCCGTTCGCAGTGCGCGAGAGGCCAACGGTGGCAGGAGCGGTCACGCCGCAGACTCTAGATCGTTGCTCGAGATCGCTACCTGAGCCGTGACCCTGACATGATCGGTCCATGCCCGACGTACCCCTCGGCGTGCTCGTCCTGGCAGCGACTCCCATCGGTCAGGCGGGCGACGCCCCGCCGCGACTGGCCGCCGAACTCTCCGGTGCCGACGTGGTCGCTGCCGAGGACACCCGCCGCCTCAAACGCCTCACCAACGATCTCGACATCACCCTGACCGGTCGGGTGGTCTCCTACTTCGAGGGCAACGAGTCGGCGCGCACCCCGGTGCTGCTGGCGGCGTTGCTCACCGGCGAGCGCGTGGTGCTGGTCACCGATGCGGGCATGCCGAGCGTCTCCGACCCCGGCTACCGGCTCGTCGTCGCGGCCGTGGAGCACGGCATCGTCGTCACCGCGGTGCCCGGACCCAGTGCCGTGCTCACCGCGTTGGCGGTCAGCGGCCTGCCGGTCGACCGGTTCTGCTTCGAGGGTTTCCTGCCACGTAAGGCGGGGGAGCGGGCCCGACGCCTGAGTGCCCTGGCGCGGGAGGACCGCACGATGGTGTTCTTCGAGGCGCCGCATCGCACCGAGGCCGCACTTGCGGCGATGGCCCAGGCCTGGGGCTCCGATCGGAGCGCGGCAGTGTGTCGCGAACTGACCAAGACGCACGAGGAGGTGCGCCGCGGACCGCTCGGCGATCTTGTCGCCTGGGCCGCGGACGGCGTGCGTGGCGAGGTGACGATCGTGGTGACGGGTGCTCCGGTGCAGGCCGAGGTGGGCACCGACCCCGAGTCGCTGAAGGCCGCCGTCGCCGAAGAGGAGGCAGTCGGTGCGACCCGCAAGGAGGCCATCGCAGACGTGGCCAGACGGGCCGGTCTGCCGAAACGGGAGGTGTATGACGTTGTCCACCGATGAACCGACCCGAAGCCGAGCGGCGACCGAGGAGAAATCCGGCGTCCGTCGCGACCGTGATCGGCCGCCGAGCCCCGAACCGCTGCCGCAGCCGGTCGTCGACAACCACTGCCACCTCGACATTGCCGACGGCGACTGGTTGGAGACCCGCGAAGCGATCGAGCGTGCCACGGCCGTCAACGTGAACCGGATCGTCCAGATCGGCTGCGACCTGCCGGGCGCCCGTTGGGCGGTGGCGGCCGCCGCCGAGCATCCGGAGCTGATCGCCGGGGTGGCACTGCATCCCAACGAGGCGCCCCGGGTCGAGGATCTGGATGCCGCGATGGTCGAGATCGAGGCGTTGGCCGCAGCGCACGACAAGGTTCGAGCCGTCGGGGAGACCGGGCTCGATCACTTCCGCACGGGTCAGGACGGCCGCGCCGTCCAGCAGGAGAGTTTTCGGCGCCACATCGACCTGGCCAGGCGCCTCGACAAGACATTGGTGATCCATGACCGCGATGCCCACGACGAGATACTCGCCATCCTCGACGAGGAGGGTGCTCCCGACCGTTGGGTGATGCACTGCTTCTCCGGTGACGCGCACTTCGCCCGAGCCTGCCTTGATCGGGGCGCGCACCTGAGCTTCGCCGGCACGATCACCTTCAAGAACGCGGACCCGCTGCGCGCTGCGCTGGCCCTCACGCCGTTGGACCGGATCCTGGTCGAGACCGACGCGCCCTATCTCACCCCCATGCCCTACCGCGGGCGACCCAATGCGTCCTACCTCGTGCCGCTCACTGTGCGAGCCATGGCGGAGATCCGCAACGACGACCTCGGGGGCCTGTGTCACGCGATCGACGTCAACACCGAGCAGGCCTTCGGTGGCGCCTGGTAGGGCTGGCGTCGCCACACCAGTCACTTGGGTCCCAGAGAAGCGCCGAGACCCTGCTCACGATGTGCCGCAATTGTGGAGTTCGACTTTGATCGACCCTGATCGGCCGTTATCGTCGCGTGATGTTGGCCGGGATCGAGAATGATCCGCCAGCGCCCGGAGGTGCTCACAAGGCGCCTTCGCGAGTCCCCCGCTCGCAACCAGCCCCCGCCGAGCCAGGTGGCGACGGATGCCGCGGGCGCGCTGACGCCTCGAGGCCCGGAGATTTCGACGTTCGGAGAACCGTGCGCTCACGTATCGCACAGCTCAGCAAGTCCAAGGCAGTCCTGGCGACCCTCGTCGCCGTCAGCATCGTTGCTGTCGGTGGTTCGACGCTGGGCTACGCCGCGCTCAACAAGTCGGTCACCCTCTCCCTCGACGGGCAAGCAGAGACGGTGAGCGCCCTGGGCGGCACCGTTGGCGACCTGCTGGCAGCCGAAGGCGTCGAGATCACCGATCGCGACCTGGTGGCCCCCTCCGTCGACGAGCCGGTCGAGGACGGCACCCGGATCTCGGTCCAGTTCGCCCGGCCGCTCAAGCTGAGTGTCGATGGCCAGGAGCGCGTCCACTGGGTCAACTCCA
>JARICB010000208.1 GCA_029264225.1 Nocardioides sp.
AGGACTGTGGGCCCACCAACAACTGGATGGATCCTGCCGAGATGAAGGACCTCATGCGCGGGCTCTACGCCGGCGCCATGAAGGGCCGCACGATGTATGTCATCCCGTTCGTGATGGGCCACCTCGACGCTGAGGCTCCCATGTTCGGCGTCGAGATCACCGACTCCGCCTACGTCACCGTCTCCATGCGGGTCATGGCTCGGATGGGCAGCGACGTGCTTGCCCGCATCGAGGAGATCGGCGAGGACGTTTCCTGGGTCCCTGCCCTGCACTCGGTCGGGATGCCGCTCGCCGAGGGGCAGGCCGATGTCGCCTGGCCCTGCAACGACACCAAGTACATCGTCCAGTTCCCCGAGGAGCGGATGATCTGGAGCTTCGGTTCCGGCTACGGCGGCAACGCACTGCTCGGCAAGAAGTGCTACGCGCTGCGTATCGCCAGCGTGATGGCGCGTGACGAGGGCTGGATGGCCGAGCACATGCTCATCCTCAAGCTCACCTCCCCGCAGAACGTCACGAAGTTCGTCGCGGCCGCCTTCCCGAGCGCCTGCGGCAAGACCAACCTGGCGATGCTCAAGCCGACAATCCCCGGCTGGAAGGTCGAGGCGATCGGCGACGACATCGCCTGGATGCGTATCGGCGAGGACGGCCGGCTGTGGGCGGTCAACCCGGAGTTCGGCTTCTTCGGGGTCGCCCCCGGCACCAACGAACACACCAACCCCAACGCGATGGCCACCATCAACAAGGGCAACTCGGTCTTCACCAACGTCGCGCTCACCGCCGACGGTGACGTCTGGTGGGAAGGGTTGGAGAACCCGCCTGCCCAAGCCACGTCGTGGAAGGGCCAGCCCTGGACGCCGGAGAGCAGCGAGCTCTCCAGCCACGCCAACAGCCGCTACTGCACGCCGATCAAGCAGTGCGACATGCTCGCGGCCGAGTACGACGACCCGCGCGGCGTACCGATCGACGCGATCCTGTTCGGCGGTCGTCGCAAGACCACCATCCCGCTGGTGACCGAGGCCCGTGACTGGACCCACGGCACGTTCATGGGCGCCACCTTGTCGTCGGAGACCACGGCTGCGGCCGTCGGTGCCGTCGGTGTCGTACGCCGCGATCCGATGGCGATGCTGCCGTTCATCGGCTACAACGCCGGCGACTACTTCAGCCACTGGATCAACATGGGCAAGAACAACGACGAAGCCAAGATGCCGCGGATCTTCTACGTCAACTGGTTCCGTCGTGACGAGGACGGCGGCTTCCTGTGGCCCGGCTTCGGGGAGAACTCGCGCGTGCTGAAGTGGGTCATCGAGCGGCTCGAGGGCACCGCCGCCGCGGTCGAGACCCCGATCGGTCACGTCCCGGCCCCGGGCGCGCTCGACGTCGACGGGCTGGACATGACGCCCGCAGCGCTCGAGGCCGCGCTGGCTGTCGACGTCGAGGAGTGGAAGGCCGAGATCCCGCAGATCACCGAGTGGTTCGAGAAGTTCGGCGACGACCTTCCGGCAGTGCTCTGGACCGAGCTCGACGGGCTCAAGGAACGCCTGAACGCCTGATCTGCCCATTTCTCCGGCCCGTCGGGAGCAACAGATCCCTGCGGGCCGGAGGCCTGAGCGTGTGCGAGGATCGCCCGGTGTCCCCGAGGAAGGTGCCTTCGTGAGCCTGGGTCCCGATCAGCGCTCCGTCTTCGAGACGGCTGCCACAGCCCTCTTCGAGGAGTGTGTGGCCCACGACGGCCTGCCCGTCGACGACGAGCGCATCGGGTCCGGTGGCAAGGACTCGGAGGCCTTCGCTCTGTTGAGCAGCCTGGGGCTGCTCACCTTGGACGAGACCGGCTCTCGGTGGATGCCGGTGGACCCCTCGATCGTGCAGGCGCAGGTCGTCTCGCCGCTGGGGCAGCAGGGGGCCGACCTGATCGCCGAGTCGGCCAACTGGGCGAAGGCCTTCCAGGGCCTCTCCCAGGCGTGGCGTCGGGCCCCCGAGGCGCTGCGGGGCCCGTTCGCTGAACTCCGCGGCGATGCCATCGCGCCCTACATCGCGTCGGTGGTGGCCGATGCCTCCGAGGAGTTGCTCACGGCGCAGCCGCAGACCGGGCGGGCCGTCGAGCAGTTGTCGGACGCGATCGAGCGCGAGGTCGGAGCGCTGCGTCGCGGGGTGAGCATGCGCACCCTCTACCAGCACGCGGCGCGGCGTTCGGTGGCCACCAGCAAATACGTCGCCACGGTGACGGCCGAGGGCGCCCAAGTGCGCACGCTCGATGAGTTCTTCAACCGGCTGATCGTGGTCGACCGGCGGATCGCGATCGTGCCAGGACGCGAACACTCGGTGGTCCTCGCCGTCAGGGAGCCGTCGCTGATCGCCTACCTGGTGGACATCTTCGAGCGCTCCTGGGAGCGAGCCAGGCCATTTGCCAATCGCGAGACGCCGCTCATGCGCGACATCCTCGCCGAGCAGCGCGCCATGACGATCCGGATGCTGATCGGCGGCCATGCCGATCCGTCGGGGGCGGCGCGACTGGGGGTCAGCCCCCGCACCTATGCAGGCTATGTCTCAGATCTCAAGCAGGAGTTCGACGTGGAGTCGCGGTTCCAACTCGGTTACGCGATGGGTCGCGCCGGCATCACGGGGCGAGATCAGCCAGTGGCAGATCCCGCCCCGGTGCCGGACACGGAGAACTAGCGGCAGATCAGCGGTTCGAGACGGCTGTCGGCCACGTGGTGTCGCGCATCGCGCTCGCGGTGCCGCTCGTGGCGCCAATGATTCCAACTGACAAGGCTGCGGCGAGGGCAACAGCGGCAATACGGCGTCCGGGGGTCATAGTTTCCACCTTTTCTCTGGGTTGGTCCGAGAACTCGTCCCCATTCTCAACCTCAGCAGCACCTAAGTCCCCCGAGTCGGGGTGCAGGTATTCGCATTGCATGTTCTCGCACAAACGCGGGCCGCGGAACGGTTGTCAACCCAGCGCCGTACATGAAAAACACCCGAACCCACGTTTCCGTAGGTTCGGGTGTCCTCGATGTCCGCAAGACATCACATGGCGGAGGCGGAGGGATTTGAACCCTCGATGGGGTTGTAGCCCCAAACCCGCTTAGCAGGCGGGCGCCATAGACCGGACTAGGCGACGCCTCCAC
>JARICB010000450.1 GCA_029264225.1 Nocardioides sp.
CGCGGGCGTCCTCGACGGCCTGCTCGCTGGGGGCGAACGCAGCGTTGGCCCCCTCGATCTGGCCGGGGTGGATCAGCGTCTTGCCATCGAAGCCCAGTTGGCGGCCCTGCTCGCACTCGGCCAGGAAGCCCTCGGTGTTCTTCACGTCGTTGAAGACGCCGTCGATGATCGCCTTGCCGGTGGCTCGGGCGGCCAGCAGCGCCAGGGAGAGAGCGGTCAGCACCGGCGCGCGCCCGGGCACGTGCTCGGCATAGAGCTCCTTGACCAGGTCGTTGGTGCCCATGATCAGCACGGTCAGCCGCTCGGATGCCGCGGCGATCTCCTCGGCGTGCAGCATGGCGTAGGGCGTCTCGACCATCGCCCAGAGCTTGGTGTGCGCGGGAGCGCCGTGAGCGGCCATCGCCTCGACCAAGGTGTGCACGGCATCGGCCGAGTTCACCTTGGGTACGACGATCGCGTCCGGTCCGGCGGCGCACGCGGCGGCCAGGTCGTCGGCGTGCCACTCGGTGTCGGCGCCGTTGACCCGGATGGTCAGCTCGCGGCGGCCGTATTCTCCGCTGCTGACTGCGGCGCAGGCGGCAGTGCGGGCGGTCGGCTTGTCGTCGGGCGCGACCGCGTCCTCCAGGTCGAAGATGATCGCGTCGACCTTCAACGTCTTGGCCTTCTCCAGTGCCTTCGCGTTGGAGCCCGGCATATAGAGCACCGAACGGCGAGGACGGAACTGTTCGATGTCGGCCATCAGTTCGCCACCTCGATCGCGTCGTAGCGCTCCTTCAGCGCCGGATCGATCTCGGCCAACTCCTCGGCGAGACGGACCAGCACCAGACACTGCTTGAGGGACGCGTCGTCCTCCATCTTGCCGTCGAGCATCACTGCGCCGGTGCCATCACCCATGGCGGCCACCACCTGCCGCGCGTGCACGATGTCCTCGACGCTGGGGGAGAAGACCCGGTTGGCGATCTCGATCTGCTTGGGATGCAGGCTCCAGGCGCCGACGCAGCCGAGCAGGAAGGCGTTGCGGAACTGGTCCTCGCACGCGGTCACGTCAGCGATGTCGCCGAACGGGCCGTAGTAGGGGTAGATGCCGTGCATCGCGCACGCGTCGACCATGCGAGAGATCGTGTAGTGCCACAGATCCTGCTGATAGGTCGCTCGTGGAGCATCCGGCTGGTCGGGGTCTGCACGGACGAGATAGCCGGGGTGTCCGCCGCCGACCCGGGTCGTCTTCATCCGTCGGTCGGCGGCCAGATCGGCCGGACCGAGCGATAGGCCCTGCATACGGGGTGAAGCACCACAGATCTCCTCGACGTTGGCCACGCCACGCGCGGTTTCGAGGATGGCTTGCACCAGGATCGGTCGCTCGAGGCCAGCCTTGGCCTCGAGTTGCGCCAGGATGCGGTCGATGTAGTGGATGTCTTCGGCGCCCTGCACCTTCGGCACCATGATCACGTCGAGCTTGTGGCCGATCTCGGGCACCAGCGTCGTGAGGTCATCGAGCACCCACGGGCTGTCGAGGGCGTTGATCCGGGTCCACAACTGGGTCGGTCCGAAGTCGGTGTCCTTGGCGATCCGCACCAACCCGGCGCGGGCGGCTTCCTTGTTGTCGGCCTTGACGGCGTCCTCGAGGTTGCCGAGCAGGATGTCGACGGTGCCGACCATCTGCGGAATCTTGGCCGCCATCTTCGCGTTCGAGGGATCGAAGAAGTGGATGGCCCGGCTCGGTCGAGCGGGGATCTCGCTCAGTGGTGCCGGGGCGCCGAGGGCGAGCGGGCGAAAGAAGTCCTTGCTGGTGCGCATGGGGGAAACCTATCGAAGTCGCGCCTGCTGCGATGACGTGGGCGACTGCGTCTGGGCTGAGATGCACAACTCGGTGCAGTTGAGCCAATGCCTGGAAACGGTTGGGCCACGGGAGGCCCACAGCCTTCCCACGTGGCGCAAGGAAGTCCGGTGTCATCCCTAACGTCGATTCCAGCCGGTGGGAACGACGTAGCTGGTTGGACGAATACCGAAGCACGTCAAACCACATGAATCAGGAACTGACGCCATGAACCGCACCATCAAGTCCGCAACAACCATTGCCGCCGTCGCGCTCATCAGCGCTGGCTTTGCCATCCCGGCCCAGGCTGCGACAGCGACCATCCGATCGGGAGAGTTGGATCTCAGCAGGACCCGGACGTCGGGGCACGTGGAGTTTCTCCGGCACGGCCTGCACGTCTACACCGACGACAACACCAACCTGGCGAAGGCGGCGGGCTTCTTCAACGTCGGCACCACCTTCCCCTCCACCGTCTCGATGAAGTGGAGCGGTACGGGCATTC
The DNA here is from genome assembly GCA_029264225.1 of Nocardioides sp. GTDB lineage: Bacteria > Actinomycetota > Actinomycetes > Propionibacteriales > Nocardioidaceae > Nocardioides. The sequence goes on from JARICB010000450.1 coordinate 2,319, forward strand.
CGCCCGGCTCACAGATCGTCTTCGACACGGACGGCATCACGAATGCCAACGACGCGCAGTTCAACACCCTCATAGGTGAGACGGCCTACGGTGACGACTATTGGTACAACGGCGATGCCGCCAGCGCAGCCGCGCGCGGCATTACTTGCCCTTCGACCACCGGGGGCTCTGGCTCCGACTGTCACGGCACGCTCGCACAGTGGAAGGTCAATCTGCCCAACGCCAAGGTCTTGGCCGGTGGCTTCTCCCTCGGCTCTGGCGTCCTCGGTGATGGTGTGATCGAGCGGATGCAGTACGACAGCACGGTGTATGAGTTCACCAGCGTCCCGATCGCTCTGGACGGGGCAACCGGGCCCGCGGGCGCGACCGGTGCTGCGGGTGCCGCGGGTGCCGCGGGCGCCGCGGGCATCCAACTGCCGCCGCTTGTCGTGACCGAAACCCTCGGTCAGGACGTGCTCGTGCAGAGTGGCGACGTGAGCGGCAAGCTCCGCGTGGTCAAGGCCAAGCGCAAGGTGCGGATCTTCTTCCAGGCCGACAAGTCCGCGGACACGCTGACCGGCAAGAAGCTCACCTGGAAGGTCAAGGTGGACCGCAAGGTTGCTGCGACCTACGTGCAGTCCTTCAACGACCGCGACTACTTTGCGGTTCGCTTCCCCAAGGCGAGCGGTAAGCACACCGTCTCCGTCCTGAAGAACGGAAAGGTCGTACGCACCATCAAGGTGCGCCCGCGTCGACGTTGAGACTGCGAGTGGCCCTGCTCCGTAGGGTCATGGCATGGCCTCCGTCCTCTCCGTCAACATCGGCGCGGCGACGCGGCAGGTCGCTACGAAGCTGCCGACCGGCATTGCGAAGGTGCCGGTCGCGCAGATCGACGTGTTCGACCCTGGCCCGAAGCGTCGTGGCGCCGACGGCGTCGGTTACAGCGGTGTCAAGGGTGACTTCATCGGCAATGGGCGCCACCACGGCGGCGCCGACCGGCGGTCTACGCGGTGGCTCGCGAGGAACTCGATCACTGGTCGCACGAACTGGGCCGGGAGCTGTCCGACGGGATGTTCGGAGAAAATCTGACGACGGTCGGCCTCGATGTCGACGCGGCGGAGTGGGGCGATGTGTGGAGCGTCGGCACCGCCGTACTGCGCGTTAGTGCACCGCGGGTGCCGTGCGCGACGTTCGCCAAACGGATGGGCGAGCGGGCGTGGGTGAAGAGGTTCGCCGAGCGTGGCCGGGCGGGCACCTACTTCGCGGTCGTCGAGCCGGGGACGATCCGAGCCGGCGACGAGATCAGCGTCGCTCCCTCCGGCAGCGGGCTGCCCATCCCTGCCCTGCTGCGGGCGTGGATGGGCGACGTCGAGGAGATGAGGGCTCTCCTGGCCCTCGACCAACTCGACGACGAGAGCCGACGTCGTTTTACCCACGTGTTGGCCAAGCGACTCAGTTGAGGGCGCGCATCGTCGACCCGTACGCCTCGACCTGGGCGCTGATCGCGTCCCAGACGGTGACGACGGTCAAGATCTCTCGTGCAGCCGGGGTGAGTCAGTCGCTGAAGGCAGACTTCGGTACTGCGACCAGCGCGAACGCCGCGAAGAGTGCCGCCACCGAGCAGACCGCCCACACCGTCAGGTAGCCGCTGAGTGGAGCGTGTCCCTCGGTCGGGTCGCCCAGCGACCCGGTGGACGCCAAGGCGATCGCGAAGATCGAGGAGGCGATCGCCCCGCCGACCGTCTTGGTCGCGTTTGTCATTCCGGTGGCGAAGCCGGTGCGGTTCGCGGGAGCAGCGGCGGCCGCTGCGGCCGGCAGCGCCGCCACCAGGGCACCGGAGCCGAGGCCCGCGACGCCCATGTTGATGAGTGCTTGGGTGGTGGTGTCGTGGAAGGGGATCCACAGCGCATAACCGAGAGCGACGAGCAGGGATGAGGCGATCAGGGCACCCCTCGCGCTGAGCAGCCGCGAGGTGAGGGGCAGCGTAAAGGCGCCGATGGCCAGACTTACGACGTAGACGCCGATCAGGGTGGAGACGAACGCTGCATCGGCGCCGAGTCCGTAGCCGACGACGTCAGGGTCGGTGCGCGCGAAGGTCGACAGCGGGATCTGAGCGCCCAGGACTGACATGCCGAACAGGAACGCCGTCAGCTGCACCGGCCACTGGGCCCGGGTTGCCATCAGGTTGACGTCGATCAGAGGCTCGCTGATCCGTCGTTCGGCCTTGACGAACGGAACGATCAGGGCCAGGGCTCCGGCGATCAGCAGCCAGGCCAGCACGGAGCCGACGCCCTCGAGACGGATCACGATCAGGCCGGCCATCAGCACACCCAGCACGCCGGTGATCATGATGAAACCGACCCAGTCGATGCCGCCGGTGGCCCGGCCGGGGAGGTCCTCGATCCCGAACCAGATCACCACGAAGCAGATCGTGACGGCGATCGCGGGCAGCATCAGCAGCACGGTCATCGACGTCGCCTCGACCAGTGCCCCGGAGGTCAGCGCGCCGATGATCACCGACAGTTCGAGAGCGCCGACCAGGACTGCCGCGGACCGTCGGGTGAGCAACGCCTGGCGGCCCGTGTTTGCCGTACGTCGATGGATGATCGCAATCTCGAGCGGCAACCACACGACGTAGGCACCTTGGATGGCCCAGCCGATCAGGAACGTCGTGAAGGAGGGCGCGAAGGCCAGGATCCTTGAACCGAGCGCGGTGATCGCGGTCGAGATCAGGAGCACCTTTCGGTGCCCGATCAGGTCGCCGAGCCTGGCGAGCAGCGGCACGCAGAGCGCCGAGACGATGAGCTGCGCCGCCTCGAACCAGTTGACGTCGGCGTCCTGGATCCCGAGGTGGGTGGCGATGTCGGAAAAGATCGGCGTGTAGTAGCCCTGCAGGATGCCGCTGGCGATCTCCACGCAGACCAGGAATCCGACGATCCGAAGCAGGTTGGTGCCGACCACGGCGGCACCCGACGTGCCGGTCCCGGCCACCTCATCCGGCAGTGCGGTCTTCTCGCTCATCGGGGGAGCCTCGCGATCAGGGTGAGATACCAGGCGACCCCGTCGATGAGATCGGTCACCCGGAGGTGTTCGTCATAGGAATGGATGGCCTCGCGCTGTGCCTTGGTCATCCGGAACGGCGCGAAGCGGTAGACCCGGTCGCTGATCGCGCAGAAGTGCCGCGAGTCGGTGGCGGCCATCATGACGTAGGGAGTGGGGACCGCGTCGGGAAACACGTCGAGGATCGTGGATTCCAACAGCTCGAACGCCTCGTCCATCGGCGAGACCGGGGAGGGCTCGCTCTGCTCGATGACGTCGATACGGATCTCGTCGTCCTTGATCGTCCTGCGTAGGTGCGCCAGCACGCCGGCGATGGTGTCGCCGACCATGATCCGGATGTTGAGGCCCGCCGTGGCGCTGCTGGCGATCACGTTGAGCGCGGGGCTGCCGCTCAGCGTGGTTGCGGCGACCGTGGTGCGGGTCATTGCGGCGGCCTCCGGACCAGCCACCTGTAGCGCCTTGGTCACCAGTGGCGTGATCTTCTCCGCGCTCGAGGCGATGGGGCGCACCGCGCGCGGCAGGTGGGGTGCGAGTCGGCGGAGCAGTTCGAGGGTCGGAGCGGGGGTGGAGCCGGGGAACGGATGCTTCTCGATCCGCAGGATCGCCGTGGCGATGCGCGCGGTGGGGCCGTTCTTGGCCGGCGTCGAGGCGTGCCCGCCCCGGCCCTCGGCGACGAGTTCGACCGACGTCAGGCCCTTCTCGGTCACGCCGATCACCCCGAGCGGGGGCTCCACTCCAGGGAAGGCCTGGTGGGCGATCGCGCCACCTTCGTCGAGCACGAACCACGGGGTGACGCCGAGCCGTTCGAGCTCGGCGACGGCCGCGGGCGCCGACGTACCACTCACTTCCTCGTCGCAGCCGAAGGAGAGCCACACGTCCTGCATCGGGGTGGTGCCCTGCTCCAGAAGCAGCTCGACCGCCTCACAGATGCCGACCACGCAGCCTTTGTCGTCCAGGGTGCCGCGACCCCAGATGGCGCCGTCGTGGATCTCGGCGCCGAAGGCCGGGTGCTGCCAGGGTGCGTCCGCGTCGACGGGGACGACGTCGAGGTGCGCCATCAGCACGATGGGTCTCTCGCTGCTCGCGCCGGCCCACTTGAACAGGAGTCCGTGAGTGCCGACCCGGGTCAGCTCAAGATGCTGGTGGAGCAGTGGGAATTGGGCGGCCAGTTCACTGAGCAGCCGGTCGAACACCTCGGTGTCGACCAGAGCGGGGTCACGATCGGAGACCGTCGGGATGCGCACGAGCGCCTGCAGTTTGGCGACGACGCGATCGTGGGTTGGGGCGGGCATGCGCCGAACCTAGTGCCGATGGGCACCGAGTGCGTGGCCTCCGGTGATTTTGTTGTGTGCCGCGGTCTCCCGAACCGCGACCGCCGACCTGTGTCACGGGCAGGCAGTCGGGACGGGTGGATCGTTGGTACGTCGCTGCGCCGTGGGCGGCCGGGTGCGCGAGGTTGTGGGGGTTCTCAGTCAACCAATGACTGCAATCCCCCACACCCCGGTTACGCCTCCGGGCTCCGGTAGCGGCCGCGATGCACCACGTCCGTACGCCGCGGCCTGCGGGCCGGCGATCCGGGACTCCCCGCGTCGTCGGTGTGGTGTCCGACGGTGATCGCGCCGATCGGTGTCAGCGCCTCGGGGACGGCGAACTCGGAGCGGAACGCCTTGACCCGCGTGCCGGGGACGCCGAAGAAGCAGGCACCCAGCCCCTCGTCGACAGCCGTCTGGAGGATCAGCAGCGACGCCATCGCGGTGTCCATGTGCCAATAGGGCACCGGCCAGTCAGGCGGACGCTTGTCGGCCTCCTCGTAGCGATCGAGGTAGGCGCCCTTGTCCGACATGGGCACGATCACGACGGGGGCCGTGCGCATGCCGTCGAGCCAGCGGTTGGGTGTGACCGCGGATCGCCCTTCCTCTTCCCCTGCAGGGGACGTGGACTCCCAGAAGCGGGTGATGTCGCGGGGGGTGTCGAGCACCAGGAAGGCCCAGCCCTGGGTGAAGCCGGCGTTCGGGGCGCGGACCGCGTTGTCGAGCAGGCGGTCGACGCTCGCAGGGTCGACCGGTCGGTCGGCATAACGCCGGACCATCCGGCGGCGGCGGACGACGTCTTGGAACTCCACGGCCGTACTGTGGCACGCTCCGGCCATGGAACCAATCGTGTCGCTGATCGAGGTCGACCGGTCCGCACCTGCCGACCGGGAATGGGTCACCGGAGCCATCCGTAAACTCAAGGCCGACCAGAACCGGTCGGCCGACACGCACCTGATCGCCGTACCGATGCCGGCGTTCCCCGACATCGACCTCTATCTCAAGGATGAGTCGACCCATCCGACCGGCTCGCTCAAGCACCGGCTCGCGCGGTCCCTGTTCCTCTACGGCCTGTGCAGTGGGCTGATCTTCGAGGGCATGGAGATCGTGGAGGCGTCCTCGGGCTCGACCGCGGTCAGCGAGGCGTTCTTCGCGAGGATGCTGGGGCTGCCGTTCACGGCCGTCATGGCGATCGGCACCTCGCCCTCCAAGATCGCGCTGATCGAACGCGAGGGGGGAAGATGCGTGCTCGTCGACGACCCGGCCTCGGTCTGCGACGTGGCGCGAGATATCGCTGCCAGGACGAAGGGCCACTACCTCGACCAGTTCACCTACGCCGAGCGGGCGACCGACTGGCGCGGCAACACCAACCTCGCCGAATCGATCGTCGGCCAGTTGGAGATGGAGCGCTTTCCCGAGCCCGAGTGGGTCATCGTCGGGGCCGGCACCGGCGGCACCTCGGCAACGATCGGCCGGTTCGTGCGCTACCGGGGCCTGGCGACTCGCGTCTGCGTGGTCGACCCGGAGGACTCGGCCTTCCTGGCTGCCTTCCAGGAGCCCGGCTGTGGCGTGACCACCGGCGGGTCGAGGATCGAGGGCATCGGGCGACCGCGTGCCGAACCGTCCTTCCTGCCGACCGTGGTCGACCGGCTCGTGCGGGTGCCGGATGCTGCCTCGGTGGCGGCCGCCCACTTCCTGCGGCACCGCACGGGCGCCCTCGCCGGGCCCTCGACCGGGACGGCGTTGTACGCCGCGGCAAAGTTGGCCTGCGACATGCGCGGGGCCGGTCAGAGCGGGTCGATCGTGACCTTGCTGTGCGACAACGGCATGCGCTACCTCGACACCTACTTCTCCGATGCCTGGGTGGACGCACAGGGCTGGGACCTCTCGCCCTACCTCACTGTCATGAACCGGGCCTGGGACGACGGCGTCTGGACCGGCTAAGTGGTCTGGTATCCCAGACAGTCAACGTCGTCGCGACGTTGACCCGCAGGCCCGTAGCCGGTGGACTCACCTCATGACGTTCGAGGCGATGTGGCGTGACCTGACTCCGGTAGGACGCTCTGCTTCGTCAGGTGGCTACTTCCGTCAGCCCTGGACCTGCGCCGAGTCCGAGTTGCGGGCCTGGTTCGCCGAGGCCGCCCTGGCCCGTGGTCTCGAGCTCGAGACCGATGCCATGGGTAACCAGGTCGCCTGGTGGCGCCCGGTCGGGGCAACCGGGTCGGCTGTGCTGACTGGTTCGCACCTTGACTCCGTTCTCGACGGTGGCGCCTACGACGGCCCGCTCGGCGTCGTGTCCGCGCTTGCCGCGGTGGACGAGATGCGCTCGCGAGGCGTCGTACCGCTGCGCCCGATCGGCGTCTCGGTCTTTACCGAGGAGGAAGGCTCCCGGTTCGGGCTGGCCTGCCTCGGCTCGCGGCTCGTCACCGGAACAACGACCTGGGAATCGGCGCGCGAGCGACAGGACCAGAGCGGGGTCTACCTCAGCGATGCACTGGCCTCCGCCGGTCTCGACCCATCGGCGGGACTGCTGTCGCTGGCCGACGTCGGTTGCTTCGTCGAACTGCACGTCGAGCAGGGCCGCGACCTTGTCGAGCGTGATGTCGCCGTCGGTCTCGCGAGCCAGATCTGGCCGCACGGGCGCTACCGGTTCGACTTCGTCGGTGCGGCCAACCACGCTGGGACGACGCGGATGGAAGACCGGCACGACCCGATGCTGACCTATGCGATGACAGTGCTGGCCGCCAACAAGCAGGCTCGACTGGCCGGCCAGCGGGCCACCTTCGGCCGACTCGAGGTCGCTCCCAACGCGACCAACGCGGTGCCCTCGCGGGTCACTGGCTGGCTGGATGCGAGGTGTTCCTCGGACGAGGGCCTGGCCGCGCTGGTCGAGGCGATCACGACCCAAGGAGTCGACCGGGCCGGCCGCGACGCAACGGTGCTGACAGTGACCCCCGAGTCGGTGTCGAGCGCCGTGCACTTCGACCCCGCGCTGGTGGCCTCGCTCGCGACCCTCGGCGACTGGCCGCAGATTCCCACCGCGGCGGGACACGACGCCGGCATCCTCTCGGCCGCGGGGATCCCCACGGCCATGCTGTTCGTTCGGAACCCGACCGGTGTCTCCCACTCGCCGGCCGAGGCGGCGGAAATGGGCGACTGTCTCGCTGGTGTCGCTGCGCTGGCCGACGTGCTCACGGAGCTGGCGACGTGACGACGTACCTCCTCGAACGAGCACTGCTGCCCGACGGGTGGCGCGACGAGGTCGAGGTAACGGTCGAGGACGGCCGATTCGTGGAGGTTAGAGACCCGTTCACTAGGTTTGACCCCCAAGCATTGGCCGACAACCTAGGGATTCACCGGTCAGCCGGTGAATCTGTGCGGGTCCCCGGCCTCACCATCCCCGGGCTAGCGAATACGCACAGCCACGCCTTCCACCGAGCACTGAGGGGACGGACCCAAGCGGGTCAGGGGACGTTCTGGACCTGGCGCGAGCAGATGTACGCCGTCGCCGAGCGGCTCGATCCCGACGGCTATCTCGAGCTCGCGACCGCCACCTTCCAGGAGATGGTGGCGGCGGGAATCACCTGCGTCGGCGAGTTCCACTACCTGCACCATGGGCGTGACGGGACGCCGTATACCGACCCGAACGAGATGGGTGCCGTGCTTGTCGAGGCGGCCCGCGTCGCCGGGCTTCGGATCACCGTGCTCGACACGCTCTACCTCTCCAGCGGTTTCGGCGCTGCACCGCGCGGTGCGCAGGTGCGGTACGCCGATGGTTCGGCGCTGGCGTGGGCCGAGCGCGTCTCCGCGCTGGTCGCCCCCGAGCACGCGATCGTTGCCGGTGCGCTGCACTCCGTCCGGACCCTGCCGAAGGACCCTGCCGAGACGCTCAACCTGCTGGCTGGGTGGGCCGCAGACCGACCGTTCCACGTCCACCTCTCCGAGCAGGTTGCCGAGAACGAGGGTGCCTTGGCCGCCTACGGCCTGACCCCGACCCGGTTGCTCGCTGCCCACGGGCTCCTTGGCCCGATGACCACGGCCGTGCACGCCACACATCTGTGTGATCGCGACATCGCCGAGCTCGGTTCCGCGTCAGCGTTCGTGAGCTTCTGTCCCACCACCGAGCGCGACCTCGGCGACGGTGTCGGTCCGAGCCGGCGGCTGGCCGACGCGGGGGCACGGTTGACCCTGGGCTCCGACAGCAATGCCGTGATCGACCTCTTCGAGGAGATGCGTGCCGTTGAGCTCGACGAACGGCTGGTCACCCAACGCCGGGGGCACTGGCGCTCCGCCGACCTGATCGAGGCCGCGACCACGACCGGGCACGCGAGTCTCGGCTGGCCCGATGCCGGCGCGATCGCGGTCGGTCAGCGCGCCGACCTGGTCACCCTCGACACCACCACGCCGCGCACGGCGGGCACCGGAGCCGACGAACACACGGTCGTCTTCGCCGCCGGCGCCGGCGACGTCGTCTCGACCATGATCGAGGGGAGGCTCATCTTCCGGCACGATGATCGAGAAGAGATCGGCCGGGCACTGTCGCGGGCGATCGGGAAGGTGTGGGCCGAATGAGCATCGTCATCGTCGGGATCGGCGAGCTCACCACCAACGACGCCAGTGCGTCTGTCCCGCGCAGTCATGACGGACCCATCGGCGAGGACCGGCTCGCGATCATCCGAGACGCTGCGGTCGTGATCGAGGGCAGCACCGTCGCCTGGGTCGGCCCGGCCGCGAGCGCACCGGCAGCAGATACGGCGTACGACGCGGGTGGGCGCGCCGTCATCCCCGGCTACGTCGACAGCCACAGCCACCTGGTCTTCGCCGGCGACCGTGGGCCGGAGTTCGCCGCCCGGATGACCGGCGAGCCCTACTCCGCCGGCGGCATCCGCACCACCGTGGCCGCCACCCGTGCAGCCACCGACGAACAGCTCATGGCACGCGTAGCCCGGCTCGTGGCCGAGATGCGGGCCCAGGGCACCACCTCACTGGAGATCAAGAGTGGCTACGGACTGACGGTCCACGACGAGGCGCGCTCGCTGGCCGTGGCCCGACACTTCACCGAAGACACCACCTTCCTCGGCGCCCACGTCGTACCGACCGGCACCACCCCCGAGGACTACGTCGATCTCGTCACCGGCCCGATGCTGAGTGCGGCGGCACCTCATGCGCGGTGGATCGACGTCTTCTGCGAGGACGGCGCCTTCGACGTCGACCAGGGACGGGCCATCCTGGCAGCGGGCGCCGACAATGGGCTGCGAGGTCGCCTGCACGCCAACCAGCTGACCTTCGGCGGGGGCGTGCGACTCGCCGCCGAACTGGGTCTGACGGCCGTCGACCACTGCACCTACCTGGCCGATGCCGATGTCGGTGCCCTGGCCGACAGTGCCACCATTGCGACGCTGCTGCCCGGCGTCGAGTTCTCCACCCGTCAGCCCTACCCCGACGCGCGTCGCCTGTTCGATGCTGGCGTGCGGGTCGCGCTCGCCAGCGACTGCAATCCCGGCTCCAGCTTCACCAGTTCGATGGCGTTGTGCATCGCGCTCGCGGTGCGCGAGATGGGGATGAGCCCGGCCGAGGCGCTGCACGCTGCGACGGCGATGGGCGCGGCCGCCCTGGAGCGTGAGGACGTCGGTGTCCTTGCGCCGGGCAAGCGGGCCGATCTCGTGCTGCTCGACGCTCCGTCCTACCTCCACCTGGCCTATCGACCCGGCGTCCCGCTCGTGGCTGGCGTCTGGCAGTCGGGTCGTCCGGTCCACCCCGCCACGTAGCGCCCGGAGTGCTCTGAGGTAGCCGCCTGCAGTCTCTGAGGTAGCTGGGAACGACCAGATAGGGCGCCAACCCCATGTGCTGGTCCACCTCAGAGACCGACTCTTTGAATATCGTCACGATCGTCGGGGCGATATGAGGAGAAGAATCGTGTTCGCCATGGACAGCTGCATCAAGGCCGAGGTCAGCTATCGCGAGGACCGCGTGCGTCGCGACTGGACCCACCGCCGGGTCGTCGCCGAGCAGCACCGCATCGAGAAGGTCGAGCCCCGCAGGGCGCGTTGAGCCTGACCCCAACAGCGGTCCCGGCCCGAACGAGTGCCCGATATCGGCCGGCTGTCGGTGGGAGACGACACAATGACGGGTATGCCCGCCTCGCACAGCACCGCCCTCGTCGGTCGTGAAGCCGAGCTGGTGGAGTTGATCTCCCGGCTCGGTATTCGTGCGTCCGGAGGTCCTGGCGGTGAGCAGAGCCGGGCCGTGCTGCTCGCGGGTGAGGCTGGGGTGGGCAAGACTCGGCTGCTGACGGAGCTGCGCGACGTCGCGCACGGCCAGGGTTGGCTGGTTCTCGCCGGTCACTGTCTCGACCTGGCCGACGGCTCACTGCCCTACCTGCCGTTCTCCGAGATCCTCGGGCGCGTTCACAGCGCCCGGCCCGAGGTGGCCGCGAGTGTGACCGATCGCCACCCCACCCTCGCCCGACTCCAGCCGGGCCGGCGGCTGCGCACCAGCGACGACCACGAGAGCGACCAGTCGCTCGATCGGGGCAACATGTTCGCCGCCGTGCACGACCTGTTCGAGACTCTCGCCACCACCGGGCCGCTGCTGGTGGTGGTCGAAGACACCCACTGGGCCGATCAGTCGACGCGCGACCTGTTGAGCTTCCTGTTCTCCCGACCCTTCGCCGGGCCGGTCCGTCTGGTTGTCTCCTACCGCTCCGACGACCTGCACCGCCGTCATCCGTTGCGACCACAGATCGCTCAATGGGCTCGCCTCAACGGGGTCGACCGGTTGCAGGTCGAGCCGCTGCGAGCCGTCGACGTACGGCGACTGATGGTGAAGCTCCACACCGGGCCGCTGACCGAGGCCGACTTCACCGAGATCGTCGACCGGGCAGAGGGAAACGCCTTCTTCGTCGAGGAACTGGTCGGGGCGAGCCGGGCCACCGGCGGCCAGATCCCGGCCGAGCTCGCCGACGTGTTGTTGGTACGCCTCGACGGGCTCGACGAGACGACGCTGAGCGTGGTCCGGGTCGCGAGCGTAGCCGGTCGACATGTCTCGCACGACCTGTTGTCGGCCGTGACCCGGCTGACTACCGCCGACCTGGAAAGCGCTCTGCGCACCGCTGTCGAGTCCAACGTGCTGGTCGCTGCCCGCGAGTCGGCCTACGCCTTCCGGCACGCGCTCCTCGGCGAAGCGGTCTACGACGATCTGTTGCCGGGCGAGCGGGTGCGGTTGCACACCGAGTTCGTGGAGGCCTTGCAACACGGAACCGTTGCCGGCACCACCGCCGAACTGGCCTTGCATGCCCGCCGGGCTGGCGATCACGAGACGGCGCTGCGGGCAGCGGTCGAGGCGGGAAACGAGGCCTTCGCCGTCGGGGGGCCGAGTGAGGCCGCCAGCTTGTTCCTGGCGGCGATCGACACCCTGAACACGATGCGGGTGGTGCCCGACGATGTCGATGAGGGTGCGCTCGTACGACGCTGCGCGGAGGCCTTGATCGCCAGCGGTCGCGCCTCGAAGGCGGTCAAGGTGCTGCGCGCCCATCTCGACGCGCTGCCTGCAGATGCGCCCGACCTCGAGCGGGGGCAGATGCTGAGTGCGCTGGCTGCCGCGTTCCTGGTGACCGACACGACGGAGAACGAGGCAGCGATCGCGGCCGAGGCGGTCGAGTTGTTGGCTGATGCCCCGCCCCGGCTGCTGGCGCGGGCCCTCAACGTCCGGGCTCGCGCTCTCGGGCGATGGAACGAGGACGAGGCCCGAGAGACCGCCCTGCGAGCGCTGGCGCTGGCCGATCGTCACAACTTGGTCGCGATCGCTGTCGACGTCGCCGCCACCCTGACCGCGCTCGAGTCCAGCAACGACCCCGATCGGCTCCGCACGGCCTGGCTCGACGCCGCTGCCAAGGCCCGGGCCGAGGGCGTGCTCGATGCCGAGCTGCGCTCTCTCTACTTCCTCGGCCGCTTCCACCACGACCGGGGCGAGCTCGACGAGGCGCTCGATGCCTATCGGCAGACGGTGGCCCGTGGCGAGGCGAGCGGCCTGATGTGGTCGCCGTTTCCCGCCGAGGCGCGCTTCTACATCGCCTACGTGCTGATCGAGCGCGGTGATCTCGACTCGGCGTGGGACCTCCTTGACGTCTCGGAGCAGTCGCCGCCTCTGGTCTTCGAGTGGCTCTACTTCGCTCTCCAGACCGAGATCGCCCAGCTGCGCGGCGTGTCGAGGCAGGGGGCTCTGCACAAGCTGCGGACGCATTGGTCGCGTGACGGACTGATCGCCTTGACGGCCGCCAGCGCTGAGCTCATACAGGCCGAGCAGCGGGGCGATCCCGCCGCAGCCTTGGCGACCTACGACCAAGTGGTCGACACCGTCACCTCGCTGTGGCACGAGCGGTTCCAGGCGCGGCTGCGACTCGCCACCGTCGTGATCGGCGTCTTCGCCTCTGCGGCGACGAAGCAGACCTTTGCGCAACGGGCCGTGGCCGCCGAGTCGGTGACGCGCCTGTTCGAGGACGGTGCCCGCGTCATCGACTTCTACGCCGACTACGAGACAGCACGCGGGCCGGAGTACCGGGCCTGGGTACGTCGCCGCGAGGCTGAAATCCTGCGCTGGCGCTGGCTCAGCCAGCTCGATGCCCCCTCGGCGCAGGAGCTGTCGACTGCTTGGCGCGAGGCGGAGCAGGCCTTCGTGACCCATGGCAACGTCTATGAACTGGCCCGGGTCCGGGTTCGGTGCGCTGAGGTGCTGCGCGCGAGTGGTGACGTCGCCGGAGCCCGGCACTACGGCGACCCGGCCCGGCAGGCGGCCACCGCACTCGGTGCCGGGCCCCTCCTTGCCGAGCTGACCGCCCTCGGATCCTTACCACCGCCCGCCTCCGGCGCCCGACCCTCCGCGACGCTGACCCCGCGGGAGTCGGAGATCCTGGCCCTGGTCGCCGAGGGGCGCAGCAACGGTCAGATCGCCAAGCTGCTCTTCATCACCACCAAGACGGTCTCGGTGCACGTCTCCAACATCTTGGGCAAGTTCGGCGCCAGCTCTCGCACCGAGGCCGCCGCGATCGCTCGCCGTGAAGGTCTGCTCCAGTGACGCGACGGGCACAATGACACAGGTGACCGACGATTTCCGCTGTTCCGTGACCAGCGCCGAAGAGGGTGAGCCGCTCGCCGGCACGGCACCGACCGACGAGGCATTCCTGTTTGTGGAGTACGCCGGCCCCTGGGGAAGCCAAGCGCTCAGCGAGAGCCGACTCCCGCAACCGGTGAAGGATCGTCTAGCGGCGCTGCCCGGCACCCGTGTCCAGCTCATCCGTCGCCACGGTGGCGAATCGGGCCCCGGGGTGCGGGTCTTCCACGCCGTGGCGACCGCCGACGCGTTCACCCTGACGACCACCGTGCTCGACGCCGTCGAGGACCTGATCGATCTCGACCTCGCCGACCTGACGACCCATGACGCCAGCCTGTGGCTGGTGTGCACCAACGGCAAACGGGACCGTTGCTGCGCCGTCGTCGGTCGACCCATCACCTCCAAGCTGGCTGATCGCTGGCCGGGTGAGACGTGGGAGACGACCCACCTTGGCGGACACCGATTCTCCGGCACCCTGCTCGCCCTGCCGAGCGGGCACACCTTGGGCCGGCTCACGAGTGAGAACGCTGAGGCTGCCTGCGCCCAGATCGAGGCCGGCACGGTGCCGGTCGAGCTGAGCCGCGGTCGCGCGGGACGCACCCCGGTCGAGCAGGCGCGGGAGTTGCACCTGCTGAGCGGCGGCAGTTCCGACGTCGACTTCGTCGAGGTGCCCGGCCCGCAGCGTCGGGCGAGTTGCGGCGACCTGAAGTTGAAGGCGACCACCATCGTGGAGGCGCGCCCGCGATGACGCGGGTAACCGGTGTGGTGCTGGCCGCCGGTGCGGGTCGGCGCTTCGGTCGCCCCAAGGGGCTCGTCGTCGGCAACGACGGCGTCGGCTGGGCCCTGCGTGCTGCCCGCGTGCTCGCAGAAGGAGGTTGCGACGAAGTGGTCGTGGCGGTCGGTGCGAGGGCGGCAGAGGTGCGGGCCACCCTGCGCAACGAGTTCGAGACCACGACCGTCGATGACTGGGCAGCCGGGCAACACGCGTCGTTGCTGGCCGCCATCGCCCAGGCGCGTAGATCCGGGGCAGACCTGCTCGCGGTGATGCTGGTCGACCTGCCCGACGTGGGTGACGATGTCGTACGTCGGGTGCTGGCGGCAGCCGACGGCAACCCCCACAGGGTGCTCTCCCGGGCGACGTACGACGCTGTCCCGGGCCATCCGGTGTTGCTGGGCCGCGACCACTGGGGCGCGATCGAGGCCGAAGCCACCGGCGACCACGGGGCTCGTGACTACCTGAGGCGCCATCAGGTGCTCGACGTCGAGTGTGGCGACCTCGCCAGCGGTAGAGACGTCGATGAAACCGGGTCGACTGACTAGCATCGCGGGTATGACCTCGCTCACAGAGCAGTCGCTCAGCCGGATGGCCCGCACTGGCCGGCGCTGGCTCAAACCATCGGGCTGCTCCGCTTCCGCCACCAGTTCGTGCCGTGGGCGCACCGGCGCTACAGAGATGCGTTCACCCGCCGCGTGCTACCGCAGGCCGAAGGTCCGTATCACCCGGTAGTTCGCATCGACCCGTTCAGTAGTGCAACTGGTCGCGCACCTGGGCCTCGGTCAGGCCGTAGTCGGCCAGGTCGTAGTGATGCTTCGGAGCGCGTACGCCGCTGCGTGAACGCTGGAGCTCGTCGCTGATCGCGGCCTCGACCGACTCCGACCACACCAGCCCGGCGCTGTCGTAGACCTCTCGCACGGTGTCGAGCGGATTGCCGACCAGGTCGTCATAGCCCACATCGATCACGTCAGCGCAGTGGGCGCTCGCGCTGAACGCCGCCTGCTCCCGGGCAAGCAGATCCAGCTGGGTCCGGCCGATGGTCTCGCCGACGAACACCTCGGAGAAGCCCCGCGTCGACGCCTCGGCCAAGGAGCACATCGAGGCCGTGCACGCGACCGGATCTCGGTGCGTGACGATGATGACGGCGTCGGGATAGACCGACTTGATCGCGTCGAGAGCCATCAGGGAGCTGGGGTTCTTGAGCACCCACTGCTTGTCGGTGTCGTTGAAACCGATCAGTTGCAGGAGCGCCTTGTGCCGTTGGTAGGCCGGAGTCCAGTCCTGTCCTGCGAGCCAGGCCGAGTAGCCGGGGACGTAGGCCTGGGTCTCGAACGCGACCGAGCGGCCAGAGTGCTGGAGCAGTCGCCAGCACTCCTCGTGGGAGGCGGCGTCGGAGTAGTGGAGTCCGGCGAGCTCCGGGTTGGCCTCGTGGAACGCCGCGTAGCCGCCCTGCATCGCGCTGAACATCGGGTCGTCATCCCAGGTCTCGCGCGGCGGCCGGGGTTGCGGCAGGTCGGCCAGCCACTGCTCGAGCCCCTGGTGTGAGGGGTCGGCCGTGAGCAGACGCTGCAGCAGCGTCGTACCGGACCGGGGGAGTCCCACGATGAAGAGCGGTCGCTCGATCGCGACACCGACCGACGAGGGGTTGGCGATGAAGCCCTGCTGCGCCATCAGCTTGGCAACCAGCAGCCCCTTCAGCGATCCGCGCATCCGATAGTTGCCGACGCCGGTCAGCCCAGAGGTGGACGCGTAGTCCTCGAGCAGTACGCCGAGACCCTCCACGTGCGAGTCGTCGCCGAAGTCGCTCAGGCCGGTGGCTCGGGTCGCGGCGCCCACGATGTCGTCGTAGGAGCCGACGTCCTCGCGCTGCCTCACGAGTGGAACTCGCCGCAGTCCACGTTGAGCACCTGGCCGGTGACTGCACTGGCCAGGTCGCTCGCCAGGAACAAGGTGGCGCGAGCGATCTCATCGGGCGTGGCGAGCCGCTTGAGGTCGGTCGGCTCGGCCTTCTCCGCATAGACCTCGTCGTGGGTGCGACCCGACTCCGAGGCGATCCACTCGAAGTAGGCCTTGTTCACGTCTTCGTAGATGTAGGAAGGCGCCACGGAGTTGACCCGGATACCGCGCGGCCCCAACTCGGTGGCAAGGCTGGAGCTGAGGTGTTGAAGGGCGCCCTTGGAGAGCTTGTAGCCGCTGAACTCCGGCTGCGAGCTGTAGAGGACGCAGGAGTTGATGTTGACGATCGAGCCGCTCGATGCCGCGAGCGCGTCGGCGAACAGAGCACTGAGGCGCAGCGGCGCGAAGACGTTGGTCTCCTGCGCGGCGCGCAGTGCCTCCAGGCTCAGCGTGGTGATCGGATCCATCGGCGGAATGCCGAACGCGTTGTTGATCAGGCAGTCGACCTTGCCGAACTCGGCCAGCGCTGACTCGACCAGACGGGCTCGAGAGTCCTCGTCGGTGATGTCGGTGGCCACGACGAGAGCGCGGCGCCCGAGGTCGCGCACGGTTTCGGCCATCCGCTCGAGTCGCTTCTCCGTGCGGCTCACGAGCACGAGGTCGGCGCCCATGCGGGCCGCCTCTTCGCCGAGGGCCCGACCCAGGCCGGGGCCTACGCCGGAGAGCACGATTACCTTGTCCTGAAGCAGCATCATGCCCCGAGACTAGAACGTGTTCTACGTCATGTCACGGTATCGGGCCCCTTGGGCAGCTGTGCCCCCACCTGCAGCTCACTGCCCCCGCAGCTCGCTGCCCCCACCTGCAGGGCGCTGCCCCCACTGCAGGGTTACCGAACAGTCATGTCGTCCGGCGACGCTGGAACGACCGGACTGTTCGGTAACTCGGGTTGGGCGAGCTCGGGGTGGGCGAGCTCGGTCAGCTCAGCATCCGGCGAGCCACTCCCACTTGCCGCGCCGCGATGCGCCCGGCGTACTGCTCCGGCGACACCTGTTGAGCTGCCAATTGAGTCACCTGGGAGTGCACGTCGGCCAGCGCCATCAGTTCCACCGTGGGTCCGTCCGAGGCGCCGAGTTCACGCGCGACCCGCTGCCAGCGCAGCATCATTACACCGGCAGGGTGGCCGGTGGTCTCCAGCCAGTTGGCGATCCCCGGGTCCTGCTCGCTGATGACGTAACGCAGCATTCCGTCCTCGTCCACGTGCGACTGGGCGCGTGTCAGCGAGGTCTGGTGGTGTTCGTAGTCGGTGGAGACATACCACTTGGAGCCGATCTGGATGGCCTGGTACGCCGCATCGTCACTCGCCGGCACCGTGACCACCAGAGCCTGGTCGGGCTCGAGTTCGTAGTGACCGATCGAGCTGAACTGCGAGGCCAGCCCCCCCGGAGTCGACTTCGGGACGGTCAGGGTGTTGACCGATTCCTTGTAGGTGAACCACTCGGGGAACGCGAACCAGGTCTTGATCCGGCCGACCAGCATCTTCGCGGCGACGCCGTACCTCTTGTCGATCCGGTCGATCGTGACCGGACCCCGCGCGACGCCGGCGGTGTCGAGACGCTGCAGACGGATGGTGCCCCGGTCCTCGGTGTTCCAGTCGGAGTAGACCTCGCGCACGATCAGGGTCGATCCCTTGCGCAGCCCGAGCTCGGGACCGAAGTGCCACTCGAAGGTGCCGTCGTCGGCGATCTCGAGCTCACGATCGTCGAAGGCGGCCAGGGTCTCGGGGGCGCCGGTGTCGGTATAGGTGCCGGCCATGATCTGGAAGGACAGGTCTGCGGTGGTGCCGCGACGCCCGGAGACGACGTAGGACGCGCCCTCGCTCAGATAGGCGTTGAAGTAGATCGCGTCCGGATTGTCGAGGCCCTGGCGGGAGTACTGGTGCGTCGGGTTGATCAGGACCGGGTGCTCGAGGTCGTAGTCGAAGGCCATCTGGATGGCTGAGCGGATTGAGCCACCGAGGTAGTCGAGCCCCTCGGCCAGTTCCTGTTCACTGATCTCGAACGGCGGGTTGCGGATCAGGCGCTCGGCCTCCGCGACGGCGTCCCGGAACGCCTCCAGGCTCAACGGTTCACCTTGGCGATGATCGACTCGGCGTAGCGCTCGAGGTTGGCGACCTTCTTCTCCAGCGGCTCCGGGTCAGCGCCCATGATGTAGGGCACCCGGAAGCCGATGATGCAGTCGGTGACGCCCTTGTCTGCGAGCCGCTTGATCCCGTCGAGGTCGTAGGCGTCGTAGGAGATCGCGTGCACCTCGAAGTTGTCGCGGGTATCGCCCTCCTCGGCGCGGATCTCGTTGAGACGGACGAGCAACCTGTCCAGTTCCTCACCGTCGCCACCCGCATGCATCCATCCGTCGCCCTTGCGGACGGCGCGACGCAGGGCGGCGTCGCTGTGGCCGCCGACCAGCAGCGGGATGGGCTTGCTCGGCGCGGGCGACTGCTTGATTTCGGGGAAGGAGTAGAACTCGCCCTCATAGCCGAAGAACTCCCCCGACGTCAGCCCGCGCAGGATGTCCATGCACTCGTCCATCCGCTTGCCGCGACGCGCCCACGGGATTCCCATGGCGATGAAGTCCTCGGGCCACGGTGAGAGCCCGACGCCGAGACCGAGGCGGTTCTCGGAAAGGAACGCGATCGACGAGGCCTGCTTGGCGACCAGTACCGGCGGTCGGACCGGCAGTTTGAGTACGAACGGGGTCAACCGCAGGGTGGTCGTCACCGCGGCCAGGTGGGTCACCAGGGTCATCGTCTCGATGAACTCCTTGTCCTCGAGGAACGCCCGGTCGCCGGTGTCGGTGTAGGGGTACGTCGAGTCGGACTCGCGGGGGTAGATGAGCGAGTCGGCGACCGTCATCGAGGTGTAGCCGGCGGCCTCGGCTGCCTGAGCGAGCGGGGCGTAGTACTTCGCCTGAGTCATCGCTTCGGCGTAGGTGAATCGCATTGTCTCTCCTGACAGGTGGTCGTGCTGAAGGGTAGAACGCGTTTCAGTTTCCTGCCACAGTTGGTCCATGGACCTGTCCGAGCTGAGTGACCGCCAAGAGATCACCGACCTCATCACTCGTTATACGCGCGCGGTGGATACTCGCGCCTACGACGACCTGCACGGTGTCTTCACCCCGGATGCGGTGCTGGACTACTCGCAGCTGGGCGGGCCCAAGGACACGCCGAGCGTCGTCGTGCCATGGATCGAGGAGGGGTTGGCCGGTTTCGATCGGATCCAGCACCTGATCGGACAGGTCTCGATCGAACTGGCGGGCGACACCGCGACGGCGACCGCCTACTTCACGAACCCGATGGTGAGCACCCGCCCGGACGGCACCGAACAGCTCTGGGAGGTCGGTGGCTACTACCACCACGACCTGATCCGCACGCCCGACGGTTGGCGCTCGCGCGGCATCGTTGACGAGATGATCTGGTCGCGGGGCTTCTGAGATGGACAAGCCGGCCGGACTCAACGCCCCCTACGCCCGCACTTTCCTGAAGTACCTGGGCCGCGCCCACGTAGCCTGCTACCGCCGCACCGGTGGGCGGATCGGCGGGAGATGGCGCGTAGGGGCAGCCCTGCGCAAGCCGGTACCGATCCTGCTGCTCGACCATGTCGGCCGCACGAGCGGGGCGCCGTACACGACGCCGTTGCTCCACCTGCGCGATGGCCAGGACGCGATCGTCGTGGCGAGTTCTGGGGGGATGGACCGGGAACCGCAGTGGTATCGAAACCTGATGGCGCACCCCGACACCTCGATCCAGATCGGTAGCACGGTGCGGAAGGTGCATGCCCGCACTGCCGGCGCCACCGAGCGTGCCCGACTCTGGCCGCTCCTGGTCGACGTCTATGCCGACTTCGCCTCCTACGAGACGTGGACGGATCGTGAGATCCCTGTCGTGATCTGCGAGCCTCGGTGACGCCAGTTCGCCCAGATGCCACCTCCGCGCGATGATGGCGATCCGATATCCACGAGGAGGTCTGAGGTGTCCGAGCCCAACGAGCGTCCGGTCCTGAGCGGTCTCATCGCTCTGGTAGCCGTGGCGATGGTCATCGGAGTCATCGGCGGTCTGGCCATTCTGGTGGCCAGCAAGGTGGTCGGGGTCGACGGCGATGCGACCAGCACGGACGATTCGGCCACCAGCGGGTCGACCCTGTTCCTGCCCGAGCCGACGATCACTTCGGAGACGGTGACACCGGAGCAAGGTGCCTCTCCGACCGGACCGGCACCCTCGACGACGGAGTCAGCGAGCGGGATCTCGCTCTCGGCGGCGCAGCAGTCAGTGAGCGCAATGCAGCAGATCGACCTGACCGGCACTTACGCCGGCGGCGAGGGTGCGATCCTCCAGGTGCAGCGGTTCGAGGGCGGCGAGTGGTCCGACTTTCCCGTCACCATGTCGGTCACCAACCAGACGTTCGCCACCTACGTCCAGACCAGTCAGGCCGGCCGCAACAGGTTCCGGGTGATCGACACCGACAAGGACGTCGTCTCCAACGAGGTCGTCGTCAAGGTCGGCTGAGGCGACAGGTCGCACCGAAGGGGGAGTACGCCGCGTCATCCGTTGGCCGAGAACCACCCCGCCCAACACGAGCAACACGCCGAGTGCCTGCACCGGTCCGAAGAACTCGTGGGCGAACGCCACGCCCAGCACCGTGCCGATGACCGGGTTGATCAGGCCGATCAGGGCGACCGACCCGGCAGGCATGGCGCGCAGGCCGGTGAACCAGCAGACGTAGGCCACCCCGGTGCCGACGACGGCCAGCCAGGTTTAGCCCGCCGCAGCGGCCAGGTCGATCGCTGGCGGCGCTCCCTCGATCAGGAGGGCCACCGGGAGGAGCAGCAGCCCACCGGCGACCAGCTGCCAGGAAACGAGGGTGATCATGTCGACCGGAGGGTTCCAGCGCTTGATCAGCACGAAGCCGACGGCGCTGAGCAGAACCGAGCCGAACCCGCCCGCGAGACCGAGCAACGTCACACCGTCGGGACTCTGAAGCACCAGCAGAATGACGCCGGCGAGACCGACGAGGGCCGCGACCACACGCAGTACCGTCGCCCGTTCGCCGATGATCAGCCAGGCCATGCCCATGATGACCAGCGGTGAGATGGCCTGGATCATCGAGGCCAGCCCGCCGGGCAGGTGGTAGGCGGAGAGGAAGATCAGCGGGAAGAAGAGCGCGATGTTGCACACCCCGAGCACGAGCGCCTTCCACCACCAGGAGCCCTTCGGCAGGGTCCGGCGCCAGGCGAGGAAGGCCAGCCCGATCGGGAGCGCGCGGATCAGCGCCGCGAACAGCGGCCGGTCCGGCGGCAGGAACTTCTCGGTCACGATGTAGGTCGTGCCCCATGCCGCGGGCGCGATGGCCGTCAGCAGGATCATTCCGAACCGGTGCGCGAGAATAGTTTCCACGGAAGAGAGAATACTTTCCGGGGAAGGTATATTCCATCCCGTGAGCCATGACCTTGACCACGTTGGTCGGATCCAGGAGCAGTGGGCCCTCGAGCGCCCCGATATCGACACCAGCGCCATGGCCATCATCGGCCGCGTGCACCGGCTCGCCGAGGCGCTGCATCTCGAGTTGCGCCCAGTCTTCGCTGCGGCTGGCCTGACCGACGGCGAGTTCGACGTTCTGGCTGCCTTGCGCCGCGACGGAGCGCCGTTCGAGTTGACCCCGAGTCAGCTTGCCCAGTCCACCATGATCACCTCCGGCACGGTCACCAAGCGCGTCGATCGGCTGGCCGTGGCGGATCTGGTGACTCGCACCCGCGACGACCAGGATGGGCGGGTGCGCCGTGTCGCCCTGACCGAACGTGGTCGGGTGCTCGTCGACGAACTGGTCGGGGCCCACTACACCAACGAGGAGCGCCTGGTCGCCACCTTCTCCTGCCTCGAGCGGGAGCAGTTGATCGGTCTGCTGAGCAAGTGGACCCACGACCTCGGGGTCTGAGCCCTCTCTGGGGGTGACCGCTGGTCCCCCGGTTAACCGGGGGATCCGACACTTCTGGGGGGCTGCAACACCCCAGAGGTGTACGGCGCGCCGGGGAGGTCGACATATCGGGGGTTCCAGCGCGACTCCGAAGCGAGCGGGGATCGACCAGCAGGATGTGGCCCACGTCACCGGTTCCCCGGGTGGGTGGCGGGAACACCGCACCCGGCTCCTGCGTTGTAGCCCATGAATCAACTTGAGTCGGATCGGCTCAACTGTTTTGCCATTCACGCCGCAGATGCGGCAGGATGGACTTACCCAGACATCCCGGCATCGGTCGGGCAGCAAAGCAGGCGCTGTGAGTGCAGCGCTGTATCCAGGAGGTACACACCATGGCCCGTGCAGTCGGTATTGACCTCGGTACGACGAACTCCGTCGTGTCCGTTCTCGAAGGTGGCGAGCCCCTCGTCATCGCCAACGCAGAAGGCGCCCGCACCACCCCGTCGGTGGTCGCGTTCGCCAAGTCCGGCGAAGTTCTCGTCGGCGAGGTCGCCAAGCGGCAGGCCGTT
>JARICB010000039.1 GCA_029264225.1 Nocardioides sp.
GACCGTGTCGAGCGACATCGACTTGAACAGTGAGCCGGTGCGGGCCTTGGCCGACTTCGGCGCCCCCTCGGGCAGCTGCTCGGTGACGTAGGGGCCGAAGCGACCGTTCTTGGCCACGACGACCAGCCCGGTCTCCGGGTGCTCGCCCAGCACCTGCTCCTCGCCGGCCGGGTTGGCGAGCAGTTCGCGGGCCTTGGCCAGGGTCAGTTCGTCGGGCGGCAGGTCGTCGGGCACGTTGGCACGCACCAGGGCGCCCTCGTCGCCGTCGGGCCCGGGGCCCTCGACGTAGGGGCCGTAGCGACCGACACGCAGGTCGATGCCCTCGCCGAGCGGGAAGGTCGCCATCTCCTTGGCGTCGATGTCGCCGAGCTCGTTGACGAGCGTCTTGAGCCCTTCCACGTCGTCGGTGCCGTAGTAGAACTCGCCGAGCTCGGTCTCGCGGTTGCGGCGACCACCGGCGATGTCGTCGAGCACGTCTTCCATCCGCGCGGTGAACTCATAGGAGATCTGTCGCGGGAAGTGGGCCACCAGCAGCCGAACGACGGAGAAGGCCAGCCAGGCCGGCACCAGGGCCGAGCCCTTCTTGTAGACGTAGCCGCGGTTGACGATGGTGCCCATGATGGCGGCGTACGTCGAGGGGCGACCGATCGCGCGCTCTTCGAGCTCCTTGATCAGCGTCGGCTCGGTGTAGCGGGCCGGAGGCTTGGTCTCGTGACCGGCAGCCTGGATCGAGGCGGCCGAGACAGCAGCACCCTCGACCAGGTTGGGCAAACGGGTCTCCTGGTCGTCGCGGGCCACCGAGTCGTCGGTGCCCTCGACGTAGGCCTTGAGGAAGCCGTGGAAGGTGATGGTGCGGCCGCTGGAGGAGAAGACGACGTCTTCGCCGGTGCCGGCGGCGCCGCCGATGCGGATCGAGACCGACTGGCCGGTCGCGTCCTTCATCTGGGAGGCGACGGTGCGCATCCAGATCAGCTCGTAGAGGCGGAACTGCTCGCCCTTGAGTCCGGTCTGCGCAGGCGTACGGAACGTGTCGCCGGCGGGCCGGATGGCCTCGTGGGCCTCCTGCGCGTTCTTGATCTTGGAGGCGTAGGTGCGGGGCGCGTCGGGCAGGTACTCCGCGCCGTACAGCTCACGCACCTGCTCGCGGGCCGCGTTGATCGCACCGCCCGACAGAGTGGTGGAGTCGGTACGCATGTAGGTGATGTGGCCGCTCTCGTAGAGCCGCTGGGCCACCGACATGGTGACGCTGGAGCTCATCGAGAGCTTGCGTCCGGCTTCCTGCTGGAGTGTGGTGGTGCGGAACGGCGCATAGGGCGAGCGACGGTAGGGCTTGGACTCGACCGAGCGGACGACGTACGTCGTGTCCTCCAGCGCGCTGGCCAGGGCCTCGGCCCTGGTGCGGTCGAGGTGGACGATGTCGCTCTTCTTCAGCACCCCGTCCTGACCGAAGTCGCTGCCACGGGCAACCCGGGAGCCATCGACGGAGTAGAGCTTCGCCGGGAACATCCGCTGCTCGTGGGCGCTGCCCGCGTCGAAGGTGCCTTCGAGATCCCAGTAGGAGGCGAGCTTGAACTTCATCCGCTCCTTCTCCCGGTCGACGACCAACCGGGTGGCCACCGACTGCACCCGGCCGGCGGAGAGGCCGGACATGACCTTCGTCCACAGCACCGGGGAGACCTCGTAGCCGTAGAGACGGTCCAGGATGCGGCGCGTCTCCTGCGCCTCGACCAGGTCCATGTCGAGCTCACGGGGGCTCTCGGCCGCCGCGAGGATGGCCGACTTGGTGATCTCGTGGAAGACCATCCGCTTGACGGGGATGTTCTTGGGCTTCAGCTCATCGAGCAGGTGCCAGGCGATGGCCTCGCCCTCGCGGTCCTCATCCGTGGCGAGGTAGAGCTCGTCGGCATCCTTGAGCAACTGCTTGAGCTTGGCGATGTGGCTCTTCTTGTCGCGCGGCACCACGTAGTAGGGCACGAAGCCGTTGTCGACGTCGACAGCAAGACGACCCCACGGCTTGTCCTTGATCTTGGCCGGGGTGTCGGCGGCATTGTTGGGTAGGTCACGGATGTGACCGATCGAAGACTCGACGACATACCCGCTGCCGAGGTAGCCGCCGATCATCTGCGCCTTCTTGGGCGACTCGACGATGACCAGCTTGTGTGCCACTTCTACTCCTGCTCCCTGCCAATGGACCACCACGAAACGCGTGATGCGCGGCAACCGTAGCGCCAACGTGATGGGCGGCCACTGCTCAGTGGCCTCTGCACAGAGTGCACCACACCCGACAGCCGCCGTAAGTCAGGCGGTCAGGAAGCCCTCGTCGAGCAGGTCCCGAGCGAGCGGCAGATACCTCGTGTGGAGCGCGTCTGCGTCGGCGTCGGTGATCTCCGCGACCGCGTCGAGGATCTGTCCGAGTGAGAGGTCACCGTCGCAGGCACCGATCAGCGCCGCCTCGACCGTGTCGACCTGGCGGGCGCGCCGGAAACCGCGCTGCTGGCGCACCACGATGGTCGCCGGGTCCTCGGCGCCGGGCGCCCCCTGCGTCTCCTGGAGTACGTCGGGGCGCGCGACGAGGCGCGTGGCCGCGTCGATCTTGATCCGGGTGGCGGCGAAGTGGTCGGCGATGGCCGGCCCGATCGGCTGCTCCACGTCGTAGCGCCACTCCTCGAGCCGGTGCTGACCGGTGCCGCCGGCGCGCAGGTTGATCCAGCCGAAGCCGACTCCCTCGATGCCCTGCTCGTCGAACCACGAGAGCCACGTGTCGTAGCGGCGCGGGTACTCCGGCGACCCGTGCACGCCTTCAT
Organism: Nocardioides sp.; assembly: GCA_029264225.1. Lineage (GTDB taxonomy): Bacteria > Actinomycetota > Actinomycetes > Propionibacteriales > Nocardioidaceae > Nocardioides. Next base: position 2,805 of record JARICB010000039.1, read on the forward strand.
CCTTGAGCCACAACTCGACGTACTCACTCGGGTCGATCACCTCGCGCTGGATCACGAGGGAGTCGCAGTCGTCGCTGAGCCAACTGCCGAGCCGCTCCTCCCAGTCGGAGCCCCGCACGATCGACCAGTTCGCCAGGATCTGGCACAGGCCGCCGGCGGCGAGGTAGGACGGTGCGGCGCGCACGATGTCTTCGACGACACGGTCGCCGGGCAGACCGGAGTCACGGTAGACCAGCCGTTCGCCGGTGGCTGGGCTGATCACGAACGGTGGATTGGTGGCGATCAGATCGAACCGCTCGCCCGCGACCGGAGCGAAGTAGGAGCCCTCACGCACGTCAACCGGCACGTCGTTGAGTTGAGCGTTGAGGCGGGTCATCCACAGGGCCCGCTGGTTCACGTCGGTCGCGACGACCTCGCGGGTGTGGGTGGCCAGGTGCAGGGCCTGCACGCCGCAGCCGGTGCCGAGGTCGAGGGCTCGGCCGACGTCTTCGCGCACCGTCAACTGCGCCAGGCTGGTCGAGGCGCTGGAGATGCCGAGCACATGGTTGGCGCCGACCCGGTTGGGCGCGCCGTCGAGGCCGGGGGTGAGGTCGGAGACGACCCACAGGTCGAGGCCGTCACTGGAGTAGGGGCGCACGTCCATCCGTGCGGCCACCTCCCCGACGCTCTGCTCGAGCAGACCGGCATTGCAGAGCCGGTCCACCAGTGCGGGCAGCGCCTGCTCGGCCTCGTCATGGGAGACGGGCGTCTGGAGCAGGAACAGCCGGGTCAGCGTGCTCAACGCACTGCCGTCGGTCGTACGACGCAGGCCTGGCGTGGTCTCGTTGCGACTCAACGCCCGGTGCGCCTGCTCGCCCAGCAGGTCGGCCACGGCGTCGTAGGTGAAGTCCGCGGATACCAGCGCCTCACGCAGGGGGCCGGCGAAGTCGATACTCATGCCACCAGCCTCGCAGACGAACGGCCCGCCGGGAGATCCCGGCGGGCCGTCTCGCAGGAGCACTCAGAGGACGATGATCCCTTCCGTCTCGTCGTCACTGATCACGATCTCGCGCTGCTTGGAGATGTAGACAGACGTCGCGATGATCACGACTGCGACCAGGGCGATGGCGATCCGGATTCCGTCGTGCTGGTCCTCACCGACACTCATGGACACGACGGCACTCGCGATGAGCAGCGAGACCAGGTTCATGACCTTGATCAGCGGGTTGATCGCCGGGCCGGCGGTGTCCTTGAACGGGTCACCGACGGTGTCACCGATGACGGTGGCCTCGTGGGCGGATGAGCCCTTGCCGCCGTGGTTGCCGTCCTCGACGATCTTCTTGGCGTTGTCCCACGCGCCACCGGCGTTGGCCAGGAAGACGGCCATCAAGGTGCCGGTGCCGATCGCGCCGGCCAGGAAGCCGGCGAGTGCAGTGACGCCGAGACCGAAGCCGACCGCGACCGGAGCCAGCACGGCCAGGATGCCGGGCGTGACCAACTCGCGCAGCGAGTCGCGGGTCACGATGTCGACGACCTTGCCGTACTCGGGGCGACCGGTGCCCTCCATGATCCCGGGAATCTCGCGGAACTGGCGACGTACCTCGTAGACGACCGCACCCGCTGCCCGGCCGACGGCACTGATGGCCAGGCCGGAGAACAGGAAGACGACCGCCGAGCCGAGGAGTACGCCGACCAGCACGGCCGGGTTGTAGACGGCGAAGTTCAGCGCGTTGGCCTCTTCGAAGCTCGGCTTGGCCTCGGACAGCGCCTCGAAGACCGAGGTCGCATACGACCCGAACAGGGCGGTTGCCGCCAACACCGCCGTGGCGATCGCGATGCCCTTGGTGATGGCCTTCGTGGTGTTGCCGACCGCGTCGAGCTCGCTGAGGATCTGGGCGCCCTCGGGGCTCACGTCGCCCGACATCTCGGCGATGCCCTGGGCGTTGTCGGAGACCGGACCGAAGGTGTCCATCGCGACGATCACGCCGACGGTGGTCAACAGACCACAGCCAGCGAGCGCCACCGCGAAGAGCGACACCGTCAGGGTCGCGCCGCCGAGCAGGAACGCGCCGAAGACGGCCGCGCCGATGACCAGCGTCGTGTAGACGGCCGACTCGAAGCCGACGGCAAGTCCGCTCAGGATGACGGTGGCAGCGCCGGTCAGCGAGGTCCGGCCGACGTCCTTGACCGGCCGATATTCGGTGCCGGTGAAATAGCCGGTGAGCGCCAGGATGCCGGCGGCCATAACGATGCCGATGACCACGGCTGCCGAGGCGATGAACCGCGGATCACCGTCAGCGACCACCTCGAGGTCGCGGACCATGTCGATGCCGGTGATGTTGTTGAAGTCGGCGAACGACGAAGGCAGGTAGACGTAGCTGAGCAGCACCGACAAGCCAGCACCGACGGCAGCCGAGAGGTAGAAGGCCTGATTGATCGTCCGCAGGCCGCTCACGCCAACGCGGGGGCGGGTCAGGAAGATCCCCAGGATGGCCGTCAGCACCCCGATGGCCGGGATGAGCAGCGGGAAGACCAGGCCAGCGTTACCGAAGGCCTGGGAGCCCAGGATGAGCGCGGCGACCAACGTCACGGCGTAGGACTCGAAGAGGTCGGCGGCCATGCCTGCACAGTCGCCGACGTTGTCGCCGACGTTGTCGGCGATCGTCGCTGCGTTGCGCGGGTCGTCCTCGGGGATGTTGTGCTCCACCTTGCCGACCAGGTCGGCACCGACGTCGGCCGCCTTGGTGAAGATGCCGCCACCGACGCGCATGAACATCGCGAGGAGCGCGGCACCGAAACCGAAGCCTTCCAGCACGTGAGCAGCCTCGTGCTTGAAGATCAGCACGACGGAACTGGCACCGAGCAGCCCGAGACCGACGGTGGCCATGCCGACGAACGCCCCCGTACGGAGGCCGATCGTCATGGCCGGCTCGCGGCCCGTGGTGTCGGCCGCAGCCGCCACCCGCAGGTTGGCGCGCACGGCCAGGCTCATCCCGAGGTAGCCGATGGCTGCCGAGAAGCCGGCGCCCACCAGGAAGAAGACCGAGCGACCTATGCGCACACCCATCGTTTCCGCGGGCAGCGCCAGCAGCACGAAGAAGGCGATGGCAGCAAAGACCGCCAGCGTGCGGAATTGCCTCGTCAGGTAGGCGGTCGCGCCCTCCTGCACGGCTCTGGCGATGGTCTTCATGTTGTCGGTGCCTTCAGGGGCGGCCATCACTTGCTGGCGGAACACCGCAGCCATCGCGAGCGCGGCGAGCGCGATCACGGCGACGACGATGACCAGAGTGAGATTGCCACCAGTGAGTTCCGGCTCCGCAACGACGGGAAGTATCCCAATCATGTGCGTTCCTCCTGGACTGGTTCAGTACCTGCGAACGCGCCGGAGTCTACTCATGTGTGACGCACCTCATGAGAAGGAGTGTGACGCGGGTCACACGATCTCGTCAGGTCGAGCACCAGACGATGAGCGAGAGGGTCAGTGAGCGATCGAGGCGTTGGCGGAGCCGTGGATCACGAAGACCTTCGCCAGACCGGTGATGCGGAAGATCTTCAGCAGTCGCTCCTGCGAGCAGATCAGCTCGAGTGAGCCGTCGTTGGCGCGCACCTTCTTCAGGCCGCCGACCAGGACTCCGAGGCCGGTGGAGTCGAGAAACTCGACTGCTTCCAGGTCGATCACGATGTGATAGGAGCCGCCCGCAACGAGCTCGGTGATCTGGTCGCGCAACTTGGGCGCGGTGTAGACGTCGATCTCGCCGCCCACCGCGACGACGGCGCGGCCATCTTGCTCGCGGGTCGCAAGGGTCAGATCCACGACTGCTCCAGGTCAAAAGTCATGTCATTCGAAACGCACTGCCCCGAATGCTGCCGAGAGTCATCCAACCATGAGACCCCGATCTCCGCAGAAGTACCCGGGTTACTTGTTAGTACCCGTCCTGCACTCCGCCCTTCGGGTAGGGGTGTCGGTGCCGTTTGCCACACTTCCGCACATGAGTCCGCGCCAGGTCCCGAACTCCGCGGGGCAGGCACACCAGCGGATGTCGTCGCTCGTGACGCGCCTGACGGCGGTGCCTGGTCGAGAGGATCGGCTGCGCCATCTGGAGGTGGTGCCGCCACGGGCGGCGACCGCGGCTCAGTGGCCCGACTGGACACCCGACGACGTACGCAGCACGTTCGTTGCCTCGGGCATATCCGCGCCCTGGCGCCACCAGGTCACCGCCGCTGAGGCTGCCTACGCCGGTCGGCACGTGGTCCTTTCCACGGGCACCGCGTCGGGCAAGTCGCTGGCCTACCAACTCCCGGCCCTGACCGCCATCCGCTCAGGCCGCGGCCGCCGGGGCGAACGAGGGGCGAGCGTGCTCTACCTCGCGCCAACCAAGGCATTGGCCGCCGACCAGTTGGCCGGAATCACTGCACTGGGCCTCGACGTCCGGGCGGCAACACACGACGGTGACAGCACCTACGAGCAGCGCGACTGGACCCGCGACTTCGGTGAATACGTGTTGACCAACCCCGACATGCTGCACCGCTCGCTGTTGCCCTCCCATGCGCGGTGGGCGGGCTTCTTCTCGACGCTGCAATACGTCGTCGTCGACGAGTGCCACCACTACCGCGGCGTCTTCGGGGCCCATGTGGCGCACATCCTGCGCCGGCTCCGCCGGGTCTGTGCCATGTATGGCGCCACCCCCACCTTCGTCCTGGCCTCAGCCACGGTCGCCGACCCCGAGGTTGCTGCTGCCCGGTTGACGGGACTCGAGGTCGAAGCGGTGACGGTCGACGACTCCCCTCGGGGCCAGGTCTCACTGCTCCTGTGGGAGCCCCCGTTCACTTCCCACGCCGGGGAGAACGGCGCCCCCGTTCGTCGGGCCGCGTCCTCGGAGGTTGGCGACCTACTGGCCGATCTGGTGGCGGAGGGCGTGCAGACGCTCGCCTTCATCCGTTCACGGCGCGGGGCCGAGCAGGTGGCAGCCCAGACGGCCGAACTGCTGGCCGAGGTGGATCCATCGCTGCCCGGGCGGGTCGCGGCCTACCGCGGCGGCTACCTGCCCGAGGAACGCCGCGAACTCGAGGCGGCGCTGCGGCGAGGTGATCTCATCGGACTTGCCGCGACCAACGCCCTCGAACTCGGGATCGACATCAGCGGTCTCGACGCGGTGCTGATCGCCGGCTTCCCCGGGACCCGCGCAGCCCTGTGGCAACAGATCGGCCGCGCCGGACGTGGCGCCCAGGACGCGTTGGGCATCCTGGTGGCGCGCGACGACCCGCTCGACACCTACCTGGTCACACACCCCGAGGCACTGCTGGGACAACCCGTCGAGGCGACGGTCTTCGACCCGAGCAACCCCTACGTCCTGGGACCCCACCTGTGCGCCGCCGCCCAGGAGGCACCGCTGACCGAGTCCGACCTGCCGTTGTTCGGCGACAACGCGCGCACCGTTCTCGACCAGGTGACCGCGGCCGGGCTGTTGCGGCGCCGACCCCGGGGCTGGTTCTGGACCAACAGCTCACGCGCCAGCGACCTGGCCGACATCCGCTCAAGTGGCGGCGGGCAGGTGCAGCTCATCGAGGCGGAGACGGCCCGGGTCATCGGCACCGTCGACGGTCCCAGCGCCCACGGGTCGGCTCACCCCGGTGCGGTCTACCTCCACCGGGGCGAGACCTGGCTGGTGGAGTCGCTCGACCTTGAGGAGCAGGTCGCCGTGATGTCCCGCGCGGAACCCAACTACTCCACCTCGGCGCGCGAGATCACCGACATCACGATCGTCGCCGAGCGTGAGCACCGGATCTGGCCGGGGGCTCGGTTGTCGCTGGGCGATGTGGACGTCTCACATCGGGTAGTTGCCTACCTCAAACGCCGCCAACCCGGTGGCGAGGTCATCGGCGAGGAACCCCTCGACCTGCCGGAGCGTTCACTGCGCACGACAGCCGTCTGGTGGACGGTGTCGAGCGACGTACTGGCGAATTCTGCTCTGGTTGCGGCCGACCTGCCCGGCGCAGCTCACGCCGCCGAACACTGCTCCATCGGTCTCCTTCCGTTGTTCGCGACCTGCGACCGCTGGGACATCGGCGGTGTCTCCACCGTGCTGCACGCCGACACCGGTCAGCTGACGGTCTTCGTCTACGACGGACACCCCGGCGGGGCCGGCTTCGCCGAACGCGGCTTCCTGGCAGCGTTCGCCTGGCTCACCGCAACCCGCGAGGCGATCGCCAGCTGCGAGTGCGAGACCGGCTGCCCCTCCTGCATCCAGTCGCCCAAGTGCGGCAACCAGAACAGCCCCCTCGACAAACCCGGCGCGATCGCCCTCCTCGACCTACTCCTCACGGGAGCGCCGGACGAGTAGCGTGGCGCCATGGTCATCCTCGGACTCCTGCTCATCATCCTCGGCGTGATCGCCATCCTTTCTGCCGTGTTCGTCAGCGAGCCCGGGGCCGGCGGTGAGTTGCTCGGCTTCGACACCACGACGCTGCCCGCCTTCCTGGTCGGCGTCGCCGCCGGTGCAGCCATTCTCTGGGGATTCACGATCCTCAAGTGGGGCACCAAGCGGGGGCTGGCCCAACGCAAGGACCGCAAGCAACTCCACCAGCTCAACGACCGTCTCGACAAGGCCGACGCCGAGCGTCGCCACGACGACATCCCCGACGAACGGATCTGAGCCCACCCCTCAACGCCGACAGCCGTGGCGACGTGGCGGCACCGCAGGGCATCAGCGTCAAGGAGCCGGACCGGCGCGAGCCTGCGCCGTCACGTCATAGCGCCGCCCGATCAGTCGCGGCCCGGTCACCGTGACGGCAACGGTGACCTCTCTCCCAGCAAGCACGCACTCGGTCAGCCGGCTCCGATTGGCGATGGCGATCTCAGCTGCGACCGCGCAACCGTCACCGGAGCGGAGTGCGCCCGCTCCAGCGAGCGCTGCCAGGTCAGCAGCGGCCTGCGCGGATCGTTGCGCCAACACCAGCGCCGCCATCCCGGACAGGGCCAGACCTACGAACAGG
>JARICB010000044.1 GCA_029264225.1 Nocardioides sp.
GACCGTGTCAGCGGGCGGCGTGACGGTAGTGGAGATCGCCGACGTGGAGCCCGCGCCGTCGGTGCCGTCGGGTTGGCTGCTCGCCATCGCGTTCGCCTGGCTCGCCTGGCTCGCGTTGCTCGTGGCAGGACCGGTCAGAGGCCTCGCAGCCCTTCGTGCGGCACGACGTGGTGCGGCGGATCTCGAATAGGAGCCAAGGTGCTTTTCATTTCGGAGATCGCTGCTAGCCTGACCGCCGAACCTTTAGGGAGGGTCATCACACAATGGGTATCTACCTCGCGCCGTTCGTCAGCCTGCTCGCCGGTGGTGCACTTGGCACCGCCACGCTCATGGGTCTGATCTCATCGCAGACCGCTACGCCGAACCAGTCGCCGGCCAACGCCGAAGCTCCGCAGTTCGACTACGGCACCACCGCTACTCAGTGATCCGTGGCACGGCTCCGGCCGTGCCACGGGGCTTCACTCCCCGTCCGGATCCTGACAGTCGATCCGGACATTTTTGAGCGCGCTCACCACGACGTGTGCGAACGACTCCTGTGCGTGCTGCCAGGTGAACGTATGGCTCATCTCCAGAGCGCCCTGCCCGAGGCGGGCCCGCTCGGCATGATCAACAAGCAGGCGACCGATCGTCTCGGTGAACTGTGCTGCGTCGTCGACGAGCATCCCCGAGCGTCCGTCGGCAATCGACTCGCGGGTGCCACCCGCCGAGCGGTAGGCCACCGTCGGGGTGCGGTGCATTCCGGCCTCGCCGATCACCAGTCCCCAGCCCTCCTTGAGGGAGGGCAGCCCCAACAACCACGCCTGCTCGTAGATCTCGTGCTTGCGCCGTTCGTCGACCTGTCCCTCGAAGACGACCGTGTCGCCGGCGTCTCGCGCTGCGGCGTACTCACGCAGTTCGGCCTCCCACCACCCGGATCCGACGATGTGCAGTCGGAGGTCGGGGTGCTCGCTGCGCAGGGCGAGCGCGGAGTCGATGGCGTTTTCGACCTGCTTGTGCGGAACCAGTCGCCCGACGACGGCGATCATCGGGTGGGGTGCCTTGTCGAGACCGACAGGCAACACCGGGTCAGTGCCGTTGTGCACGACCGCGATCCGGTCACGGCCGACCCCGAGTTCCTCGAGCTCGTCTCGGGTGGCGCGGGAGACCGCGATGTATTGACAGGCCCGATAGAGCCGTGGGGCGAGCGCGTGCTCGATCCACCAGCCGACCCGTCCGGTGATGCCGGGGTAGACCACCGGCCATTGCTCGCGGTGGACGTGGTGAACCAGCACGACGACCGGCTTGCGGGTCACCAGTCTGGTGAAGAAGGGCAGACCGTTCTGGACGTCGACCACTACGTCGACCAGACCGAGCTTGCGTCGCAACAACGCCGCGACACCCTCGAGGTAGACCGTCATCTTGGTGCCGCGCCGGACGAACCGAACGCCGTTGATCGTCTCATCGGGCGGAGCAGCGGCGTGCGCAGCGCACAGGATCGTCACTGCGGCGCCGCGCTCGACGAGTCCCTCGGCCATCTTTTCCAAGTAGCGTTCGGCGCCGCCGCCCTCGGGATTGCGGGTGTCACGCCAACTGAAGAATGCGACGTGTCGACCGGAGATCTCACTGTGATCAGACATAGCCCGCAGAGGTTACATCCACGAGGTAGGGTCTGCGCGTGCCACGCCTGAACAGCCCTGTTCCGGCCCGTCAGCCCATCGGGGCCTGGCGGGCCGATCTGCGTCGTTCGCTGTTTCTCTTCAACGAGTTCCGCTACGAGCAGCCCGATCCGGCCCGGTTCTACACGGCCCTGGCACAGGACTCGGCAGCACAGGTAGGGCAGTACGCCGACCTGTCCGCGGCCACCCTGCTCGATGTCGGTGGTGGGCCCGGCTACTTCCGTGACGCCTTCGCTGCTGCGGGCGCGACGTACTTCTCCCTGGATTCCGACGTAGGTGAACTGGCTGGCGCCGGCGAGATCGGTGCGGGCACCGTGATCGGCAGCGGTTTGGACCTGCCGTTCCGCGACGACGCGGTCGACGTCTGCTACTCCTCCAACGTGCTCGAGCATGTGCCTGATCCGTGGCGGATGGCCAGCGAGATGGTGCGGGTCACGCGCCCCGGCGGCATCGCGTTCATCAGCTACACCACCTGGTTCGGCCCCTGGGGTGGACACGAAACCTCACCGTGGCACTTCCTCGGTGGCCGCCGGGCGCGTCGGCGCTATCTGTTGACCCACGGCCGCGAGCCCAAGAACAAGTTCGGCGAGTCTCTGTTCGCCGTGACCGTCGCTGACGGTCTGCGCTGGGCTCGCGAGCAGGATGGTGCTGACGTCGTACACGTCATCCCGCGCTACAACCCGTGGTGGAGCCGTTGGCTGCTGCACGTGCCTCTCGTACGAGAGGTGGTGACATGGAATCTCGTCATAGTGCTGCGGAAGAGATGACCCCAGACGTCGTACGGTTCCGGTGGCGACTCCTCGCCGCCTGCGTACTGCTGACAGGTCTTGCCCTGACTCAGTCGCCCGGTTTACTGGTGGCCGACACCAAACTCGACCTGGCTATCGCCCCACTCGACTTCCTTTCCCGTGCCGCGCACCTGTGGGACTCGGAGGGCGCGTTCGGCCAACTACAGAACCAGGCCTACGGCTACCTCTGGCCGATGGGTCCGTTCTTCGCACTTGGCTCATTGCTGGGACTCGATGGGTGGGTCGTCCAGCGACTCTGGGTCGCGCTGGTGATGGTCGTGGCGTTCCTGGGCGCAGCCAAGGTGAGTCGCCAGCTCGGTGTCCGTTCCGACCTGGCCTGCCTGCTCGCGGGGTTCGCCTACGCCCTGTCGCCCAGGATGCTCACCACTCTGGGTCCCATCTCGATCGAGGCGTGGCCGAGCGCCCTGGCGCCGTGGGTGCTGCTTCCGTTGCTCATCGGCGCGGAGCGTGGCTCCGCTCGCCGGGCCGCTGCACTGTCTGCGTTGGCCATCGCAACGGTCGGTGGCGTCAACGCCGCTGCCACTGCGGCCGTCCTGCCGTTGGGTGCCCTGTGGCTGCTGACCCGCGCCAAGGGGCCGCGACGACGCACGATGATGATCTGGTGGCCGACATTCACGTTGCTGGGCACGCTGTGGTGGTTGGTACCGCTCTTCATGTTGGGTGCCTACAGTCCGCCCTTCCTCGACTACATCGAAGCGGCAGCCAACACCACCTTCCCGACCACTATGTTCGATGCCCTGCGGGGCACTTCGAACTGGGTCCCGTTCGTGGACGAGGCGTCGAGGGCTGGAAACGACCTGCTTCGACAGCCCTACCTGGTGATGAACAGCACCGTGGTGCTGGTGCTGGGCCTGATCGGGCTGAGTCTGCGCCGCAACAAGCACCGGGGCTTCCTGTTCGGTGGGGTCGCGGTCGGCCTGTTCCTGGTGACCATGGGTCACCACGGCGCCGTGCAGGGCTGGTTCGCACCCCAGTTGTCGAACCTGCTGGACGGCCCGCTGGCGCCACTGCGCAACGCGCACAAATTCGACCCGGTGTTACGACTTCCGTTGGTGATCGGTCTGGCCTTCACCATCAATGAGATCACCGACCGGCTGGCGGTGCTGCGCGCAGCAGGCGCAGCGGGTTCTCGGGGGGACCGGGTCAGCGTCCGCGCGTGGCTGGCGATCGCGATAGTCGCCGTCGTGGGCGCATCGCTCCCGGCCGCCGTGGGGCGGGTGTCCCCTGCTTCGGGATACGTCGACGTGCCCGGTTACTGGTACGCGGCAGCCGATTGGCTCGGTGAGCAGTCCGACAACGGGGTGGCGCTGCTGGTTCCCGGCTCCAGCTTCGGCACCTACGTATGGGGTTCGCCCGGAGATGAGCCGTTCCAGGCTCTCGCCACGACGCCATGGGCGGTGCGAAACGCTGTTCCGCTCGCACCCGCAGGCAATATCCGGATGCTCGATGCGGTGGAGAACCGGCTGGCCCAAGGACACGGCAGCCGAGGGCTCGCCGCCTACCTGCGCCGTTCCGGTGTTACTCATCTGGTCGTGCGCAACGACCTGTCGCGCGGTCCGGACGTGCCGGACCCGGTACTGGTCCACCAGACGATCGATACGACTCCGGGCCTGAGGCTGGCCGCGGAGTTCGGGCCGCCCATCGGTGGTGATGCCCGTATCGAGGGCAAGCTGGGCAAGTCGTTGGTCAACGGCGGCTGGCAGAGCGAGTACGCCGCGGTAGAGGTGTTCGCTGTGACCCCCGCACCCTCGGCGGCCGAGACGACCTCGGGTAAGACCCTGGTGGTCGGGGGGCCCGAGGACCTGCTGGACCTCGCCGACGTCGGCCTGCTCGACGATGCTCCGGTGCGGCTCGCCGCCGACGATCCGGACCCCGATGCCGACGCCACCACGATCCTTACCGACGGTCTGCGCAACGTCGAGCGGAACTTCGGGCGTCTGCACGATTCCTCCTCGGCCACCAGAGCTCCCGATGAGGTGCGGACCTTCACGAAGACGGCCCGCGACTATCTGCTGCCCGACGCCGATCGGTGGTCGTCCTCTGCGCGGCTGCGCGGCGCAGTCTCGGTCACGGCGTCCAGTTCGCAGTCCGACGCCAACGCCTACGGACCCGTGGAACCCGGGCAACTTCCCTACGCGGCGCTGGACCGAGACCCGGCCACCTCCTGGAACGCCGGAGCCTGGACCGCCGGCGGGCGTTGGTGGCAGGTGGACTTCGGTCGCCAGATCTCGCCCGGACAGGTCTCGGTCACCGTAGGCCCTGACGGTGGTGAAGAACTGCGGGTCGTGGCCGACGGCTGGCGCAGCCCACCCCTGAAGTTCCGTGCCAATGACACCCGTCGAGTCACGGTGCCCGGCACCACCAGGCGGTTGCGCATCGAGGATCTCTCCGGTCGCATCGACAATCGGCTCGAGATCACGGAAGTCACTTCCGACTCCATCGAGGTGCGCCGCGAGCTGGTGCTGCCAGAACTGCCGGAAGGCGTCACACCCTCAGCGATCCTGTTGCGGCGCATCGCCGACGCGCGCAATGGGTGTGCCGTCGTCGAACAGGACGTCCGGTGCGTCCAGGGACTGGACATGTCCCAGGAGGAGACCGGCAGCTTCCATCGTTCCTTCACGATGCCGGCCGAGGCAAAGCTGCCGGTCAGTGTCCGGGTCAGTGCTCGTCCGGGCGCCGACTTCGACCGGATCGCGCTTACTGACAAGGCTGTGGGGATCACGGCCTCGAGCGTCGGCAACGTCGACCCGCGAGGCGGCCCGGTGGCAGCCATCGACGGAGACCCTCACACCACGTGGACGGCCAGCCTGTCCGAGATCAAGCCCACCCTGGACCTGGAGTGGTTGGGCAAGCAGTCCATCTCCGGTCTGGCGCTCAATGTGTCGCGGGGAACGGCTGCCCGGGTGCCGTTGGCAGTGCGGCTCACCTGGCCCGGCGGTTCGAAAACCGTGCCGTTCAACGACTCGGGTTCTGTGCGCTTCAACCCGATCCGTACCGATGAACTCTCGATCCAAGTCACCGAGGCCGAGCCGGCCAGCGACATCAGGTTCAGCGGGGCCGTGGGTCCGGTGCCCGTCGGTATCTCCGAGCTCCTGGTCATCGGCCTGCCCTATGTCCCGGTCGCGTTGTCGCCACGCCCGATCGAGACCCGGTGTGGCGTTGGCCCGACCCTCAGCGTCAATGGCTCCTTGATCACGACCAAGGTCGTAGGTTCCCCCGCCGGCATGGCGGCCGGTGAGGAACTTGACGCCGTTGCGTGCGGGACCAAGCAGGTCAGGCTCAAGGCCGGAGTCAACGAGGTCGACCTGCTTGTCAGCGACGCCTTCATCGGCAACTCCGTCGTCCTGGGCAGTCCCTCCCTCCACGGGAGCAGCGCGGCCCCGGTTACCCGGTCCTCGGCGGTCGGCTTCGACGCGGAGGTCTCCACCGTGGGTCCGCTCGCGACCCATCAGAACGTGAATCCGGGCTGGCGGGCGCGTCAGTCGGACGCAGAGCTGAGCCCGGAGGTCTTCGATGGCTGGCGGCAGGGGTGGGTCACCAAGGAAGCGGGTGTCGTCGGTGCCCGTTTCGCGCCCGACCTGCCCTATCGGATCGCCCTGGTGGTGGGACTGCTCGGCATGCTCGTACTCGCGGTGGTAGCAGGCCGTCGGCCGCATCGCAAGACCACGGAGGCGCCAGCCGTCGGCTCGCGCCGCGTCGGTGCACTCTGGCCGGCGTTGACGGCGGTGCTGGCTGGCGGACTGCTCGCCGGGACCTTCGGCCTGGTCGTTGCCGCCGTCGCTGTGGCCGCCGGGTTCGGAGTGCATCGCCGCGACCAGGAGACAGGGGGAGTGTGGTTCGCATTCCTGCTGGTGCCAGCGGGTGCCGCATACTTCAGCCGCCCGTGGGCAGAATCCTCCTGGGCCGGCGACCTGGGCTGGCCTCAGCTCTTGGTGGTTGCTGCCTGCGCTGGCGTCGCCGGCTGGGTGGTCGCAGATTTCGGGCCGCGCCGGTGGCCGAAGCGCACTCCGGGCAGTTCGACCACCCGGTAGAGGACCTCGGCCGTGATGATGCTGACCACCACTGTCAGGAGCCAGACCTGAAGGGTGTCGCCGCGAAACACCTCGTAGTCGGTGAAGCGGTAGATGAGGCTCAATACGATCAGGTGGATACAGAAGATCCCGTAGGAGATATGACCCAGGTGGCGCAGCGCCCGGTGGGACATCACTCGTTGGTAGCGCCCTGAGGACCCGAAGATTCCGGTCACCACCATCAGCGCGCCCACCGCGGCGTAGAGGAACTGCTTGGTGAGCATCTGCTGGTGGGTGCCGACGGCGAACATCACCGGGCCGGCGAGGGGGGTGGCAGCCATCAGGAACAACCCGGCGATCAGAGTCCAGCAGACGCCGGGCTGGGCT
>JARICB010000070.1 GCA_029264225.1 Nocardioides sp.
TGCAGAAGGTCGTCGTCTTCAACGGTGCCACCGACGGCGACTGGTTGATCTCCCTCGATGACCTGGCCAAGCTCGGCGAGGCCTACCTGGCCGATCACCCCGACGTGATCGAGGAGAAGGCCAGGTCCATCCCGCCCGGCCAGCTCGCCACCCTCATCTACACGAGCGGCACGACGGGGCGTCCCAAGGGCGTGCGACTCAGGCACAGTTCGTGGGTCTACGAGGGCGAGGCCGTCAAGGCTCGCAACATCATCACCGAGGATGACCTGGAATTCCGTTGGCTGCCGCTGGCGCACTCCTTCGGCAAGGTGCTCATGTCGGTACAGCTGGCGATCGGGTTCCCGGCCGCCATCGACGGAACCGTGGAGAAGATCGTCGAGAACCTCGGCGTCGTCCGGCCGACCTTCATGGGTGCGGCTCCCCGGATCTTCGAGAAGGCACACGGCCGCATCATCACGATGCAGGCGGCCGAAGGTGGCGCGAAGGAAAAGATCTTCAAGAAGGCCTTCGAGGTCGGTTTCAAGGTCGACACCCTCAAGCGGGAAGGGAAATCCGTTCCGCTGCTCCTCAAACTCCAGCACGGCGTCTTCGACAAGCTCGTCTTCAGCAAGATCCGCGACCGGTTCGGTGGACGGGTCCGCTTCTTCATCTCCGGTGCGGCAGCGCTCAACAGTGAGATCGCCCAGTGGTTCGGCGTGGCGGGCATCCAGATTCTCGAGGGCTACGGCCTGACCGAGACGTCGGCGGGCGCCTTCGTCAGCCTCCCCGACAGCAACAAGTTCGGCACCGTCGGACTGCCGTTCCCGGGCACCGAGGTCAAGCTCGGCGAGAACGACGAGGTGATGATCAAGGGCCCCAACGTGATGGAGGGCTATCACAACCTGCCCGAAGAGACGGCTAAGACGCTCACCGCAGACGGTTGGCTGCACACCGGCGACAAGGGCTCGATCGACGCCGACGGCCACCTGACCATCACGGGCCGGATCAAGGAGCTCTTCAAGACCTCCGGCGGCAAATACATCGCCCCCCCGGCCATCGAGGCGAAGTTCAAGGCGGTCTGCCCCTACGCCAGCCAGTTCATGGTCTTCGGCAACGAGCGCAACTACGTCGTCGCGCTGATCACCCTGGACCCGGACGCACTCGAGGGCTGGGCGGCTGAGAACAACCTCGGTGGCAAGTCCTACACCGAGATCGTCGCCAGCGAGCAGTGCCAGGCGATGGTGGGCGGCTACGTCGATGAGCTCAACTCCAGGCTCAACCGCTGGGAGACCATCAAGAAGTGGAAGCTGCTCGACCACGACCTCACGATCGAGTCCGGCGAGCTCACCCCCTCGATGAAGGTCAAGCGCAACGTCGTCGAGGACAACTACCAGGCCACGATCGACGGGCTCTACGTCTGAGATTGACCCGAGCCGACGAGATCCCACACCGGGACTCGCGGGCGTGAACGGCTGACTGGGTGCCGGTGGGTGACCACCGGCACCCAGTCGCCAGTTCGGGAGCATTCCATCAGCCGGGAGGGCTCGCACCGGGGCCATGGTTTGATGGCGGATGTGCCCCCCGCCCAACCGTCCGGTGAGGATGCCCCGCGCGACGGGCTCATCCCCGAAGAAGCGCGCGCCAAGTTCGGTCGACGACCCTTTGGTCTTTATGTCCATGTCCCGTTCTGCACGGTGCGTTGCGGCTACTGCGACTTCAACACCTACACCGCAGAGGAACTCGGGAGCACCCCCGGCGCCTCTCGTTCGACCTACGCCGAAGCGGCGATCGCCGAGATCCGGTTCGCCCGGCACGTGCTCGGTGACCGCGACGTCCCGATCGAGACCATCTTCTTCGGCGGCGGCACCCCGACCCTGCTCCCGGCGGCCGACCTGGGGGCCATCGTGGCAGCGGCCGCAGGCGAGTTCAGCCTGGCCGAGAACGTCGAGATCACGACCGAGGCCAACCCCGACAGCGTGGCGCTGTGGGACCTGGAGAACCTGCGGCAGACGGGCTTCAACCGCATCAGCATCGGCATGCAGAGTTCGGTCGACCACGTGCTGCGCGTCCTGGACCGCACCCATGACCCGTTGCGGGTTCCGGCGGCGGTCGAGTGGGCGCGGCAGGCCGGCTTCGACGACATCAGTCTCGACCTGATCTACGGCACCCCGGGGGAGTCCCTCCAGGACTGGGAGGCGTCGCTGGAGTCTGCGCTGTCCTGCAACCCCGACCACGTCTCGGCCTACTCGCTGATCGTCGAGGACGGCACCGCCCTGGCCCGTCGCGTACGTCGCGGTGAACTGCCGATGCCCGAGGGTGATGACCTGGCCGACAAATACGAGCTGGCCGACGAGCGACTCGGTAAGGACGGCCTCGAGTGGTACGAGGTGTCCAACTGGGCTCGCGGGCCCCAGCACCGCTGTCGGCACAACAACCTTTACTGGACGGGTGCCGACTGGTGGGGCATCGGCCCGGGAGCGCACAGCCACGTAGGGGGTGTGCGCTGGTGGAACGTCAAGCACCCTTCGGCGTACGCCGACCGGATGGCCGCCGGCGAGAGCCCCGCCCACGGGCGTGAGGTGTTGAGTCCGCAGGACCAGCGCATCGAGCGGATCATGCTCGAACTGCGGCTGGCCGAGGGACTGCCCGTGACCGCCCTCGATCGCAGCGGGCGCGCCCAGGTGGCGCGGCTCGTCGACGAGGGGCTGGTGGTGCTGCGTTCGGAGCGACTGGTGCTGACGCGTCGTGGTCGGCTGCTCGCCGATGCCGTGGTGCGCGACCTGACCTGAGCTGCGTCAGGGCGCGGTGACGAAGTCGATGAGTTCCTCGACCCGGCCCAGCAGCGCGGGGTCGAGGTCCTCGAAACCGCGCACCCCGCCCAGGATGTGCTTCCAGGCGCGGGCGATGTCGGTCTGGTTGCGGTGTGGCCAGCCGAGCTGCTGGCAGGTGCCGGTCTTCCAGTCGATCGAGCGCGGCACATCGGGCCAGCGTGCGAAGCCGAGCCGGGACGGTTTGACGGCCTGCCAGATGTCGATGAACGGGTGTCCCACCACGAGCACGTGCTTGCCGACGTCGGACTTGGCGATGTTGGCGGCGATCCGACTCTCCTTGGAGCCCTTCACCAGATGATCGACCAACACGCCGACGCGCCGATCCGGGCCGGGGCGGAAGTCGCGCAGGTGCTCGGCGAGATCGTCGACGCCGCCGAGGAACTCCACCACCACACCTTCGATCCGCAGGTCGTCACCCCAGACCTTCTCCACGAGCTCGGCATCATGGCGACCTTCGACGAAGATCCGGCTGGCGCGGGCGACCCGGGCCTTCGCGCCGTGCATGGCCACCGAGCCGCTTGCCGTGCGGGTGGCCTTGGCCGGTGCCGCGTTGGTGATCGGGCGGGTAAGCACGACCGGTCGACCCTCGAGCAGGAACCCGGGACCGAGCGGGAAGGTGCGTCGCTTGGAGCGCCGATCCTCCAGGGTCACCGTGTCGAGGTCGCGGTCGACGGCGATGATCTCGCCACACCAATCCGTGGTGACCTCCTCCACGACCATGCCGATGAGCGCCGGGGTCTCGACGGAGCGGCCGTTCTTCGGCGCCCGCCAGTCGGTGGCCAGGACGTCGGTTCCGTAGCGGTCGTTCGGGGAAGTCACTGTTCCCACGCTAGGCGGGCAGAGACGCTGGGCGGCTCAGGCACGCCGAACACCCGCCGTACCGCCTCTGTCGCCGTCGTCAGAACCCGCCGCCGTCATCAAAACCCACTGTAACGCCGTGATATCTACTGTTCCACCCCTGAAATAACAGGGGGGGAAGTGGACATAACACGGCGTTACAGCAAGTGGGAGGCATCCTGAGGCGGGGGCACACCGGTGCCCTAGGAGTTCGACTTCTCACCCTCGACGTCATCGGCGCTGGTCCTTTCGCTCTCCTCGAGGTCACCGCTGCTGCGGTAGGAGCCAGCGGTGTCGGCCTGGGTGTCGCTCATGCCCAGTTCGTCGACATCCTTGGTCGCCTCGTCATCGGGGTCGAGCGGTTCGGCGAGCGGGTTGCCTGCCCCTGGTCGCAGGTCCTCGGGCAGTGCGGCGTCGCTGTTGTCCTGGTCGCTATCGCGCGATGGCGTCATGCTTCGTTTCTAGCCGAACAAGTGAGTCTGCGGAACCCCCTTCAGATGAGCGGCAGCCGCTTCTGGCTACGGGGAAGGTGCTCGTAGCCACGTCGAACGGCGGCTTCCAGCAGTGACGGATCCCACGGCCACTCACCCTGCCCGAGAGCGTCCTTGACGGGTACGCCGCGGCTCGCGAGGTCGCGGATCGTCTCCGCAATGATCCCGATCTCGGTCCGCTGGTCGTGCACGAACTCCTTGTTGACGACCTGCCCGTGGCCGGGGACGGCGACGGTGGCATCGCTCATCAGGCTGAGCACCAGGTCAAGGGTCAGCGGCCACTCCATCGGGTAGGAGTCATCGCCGTAGAACGGCTTGTCGGACTCCTCGAACAGGTCGCCGCCGCAGACCACGTCGGCGTCGGGCACCCGGACGATCAGATCGCCAGCGGTATGACCACGGCCGGGGTGGATCAACTCCACAGCCCGGTCGCCGAGGTCGAGCGCCACCGCGGAGGAGAAGGTATGCGTGGCCGGCCGGACCCGGGTCTCGCGGATCTCCTCGGCGCGCGGGTCGTCGGTGCTGAGACCCGCGATGGTGCGCTCGGCGGAGGCCAGCATCGCCTCGGTGGCCACGTCGGTGGCGTGGATCGGCAGGTCGCCGTACTCCTCGAGCAGCACGACGTTGCCGAAGTGGTGGTCCCAGTGCTCGTGGGTGTTGATCAATGCGGTGAGCGGTCCGGCACCGAGACGGCGGACGTCCTCGGCGACGATCCGCGCCTGCCGCTCTGAGCCGTGCGTGTCGACCATCACCAGCCCGTCGCTCCCACCGATCAGCGTGATGTTGACGTGCAACCAGTCGTAGTGGGCCACCCAGACACGGTGCGCGACCTCTGTGAAGTTGGGCATGACAGTCACTGTAGGCATGGCTAGTAGTCTTGGCACTCGTCAGCGATGAGTGCCAGATGACTGCCAGCGAAGGAGGCGACATGGTCGAGGACCGCAAGCTCGCTGTGCTGCGCGCGATCGTCGAGGACTACGTCGTGACCGAAGAGCCCGTCGGCTCCAGAGCGCTGGTCGAGCGGCACGGGCTGGGGGTCTCGCCTGCCACCGTCCGTAACGACATGGCGGCTCTGGAGGAGGAAGGGTTCATCCACCAGCCCCACACCAGCGCCGGCCGGGTCCCTACCGACAAGGGCTACCGGCTCTTCGTCGACCGGCTGACCGCCGTCAAGCCGATGAGCGGTGCCGAGCGACGCGCGATCGCCACTCTGCTCGACGGCGCCGTCGACCTCGACGACGTCGTCCAACGCTCCGTGCGGCTGCTCAGCAGCCTGACCCGGCAGGTCGCGATCGTGCAGTATCCGACCCTTTCGCGCAGCACCGTGCGCCACATCGAACTGGTGGCCATCGCACCGCAGCGGGTCATGCTCATCCTGATTCTCAGCACCGGACGCGTCGAGCAGCGCCTCGTCGACCTCGGTGCCGAGTTGAGGGACGGCGAGCTCAGCGACCTGCGCGCGCGCATCAACCAGGCCGCGGCAGGGGAGCGGATCGCCGACGCGGCTGTCGCGCTGAGCCTGCTGCCGGACGCCGTACCCCACGCCGAGCAGCCGCTGGCCCGCAGCCTGATCGACGTCCTGACCGAGGCGATGTCTGACCACCGCAACGATGAACGAGTCGCGGTCGGTGGTGCCGCCAACCTGGCCCGCTTCGGCGACAGCTTCGACACGGCCGTCCGCCCACTCCTCGAGGCGCTGGAGGAGCACGTCGTGCTGCTCAAGCTGCTCGGCGAGGTCAACACCGACGGGGCGGTGACCGTTCGCATCGGTCACGAAGGCCCGTTCGCCCAACTTGCCGCCACCAGTGTCGTAGCCACCGGCTACGGCCCCGGTGACCAGGCACTCGCGACGCTCGGCGTCGTTGGCCCTACCCGTATGGACTACCCCGGATCCATGGCCGCCGTGCGTGCTGTCGCGCGTTACGTCTCCCGGATCCTCGACGAAGGACAGCAGTGACTCACGACCTCTATGACCTGCTCGGTGTCGCCCGCGACGCCGACGCGACCACGATCAAGAAGGCCTACCGCGGCCTCGCGCGCAAGCTGCACCCCGACGTCAACCCGGATCCGGAGACGCAGGAGAAGTTCAAAGAGGTCTCGCTGGCCTACGAGGTGCTCTCCGACCCGCAGAAGCGCGCGGCCTACGACCGTGGCGCCGACCCCTTCGGCGGTGGCGCCGGCGGCTTCGGCCAGGGTCAGGGGTTCTCCTTTACCGACATCATGGACGCCTTCTTCGGCGGGGGTGCCGGGGGCGCCGGGGGTCAGGGCCGCGGCCCGCGTCAGCGCGTACGCCGCGGGCAGGACGCCTTGATCCGCCTCGACATCGACCTTTCCGAGGCGGCGTTCGGCACCACCAAAGAACTCAAGGTCGACACCGCCGTGCTCTGCACGACCTGCCACGGCGACGGCGCCGCACCGGGCTCCACGCCGGTCACCTGCGAGACCTGCCGCGGCGCCGGTGAGGTGGCCCAGGTGCAACGCTCGTTCCTCGGCGAGATCCGCACCCTGCGCGCCTGCGCTGCCTGCCGCGGCTTCGGCCAGATCGTCTCCGACCCGTGCCGCGAGTGTTCGGGCGAGGGCCGAGTGCGCTCACGGCGCAGCCTGAACGTGAAGATCCCCGGCGGCGTCGACACAGGCACCCGCGTGCAGCTCTCCGAGCAGGGCGAGGTCGGCCCCGGCGGCGGCCCGCCCGGTGACCTCTACGTGGAGATCCACGTCGACGCGCACCCGACCTTCACCCGTCACGGCAACGACCTGCACTCGACGGTCTCGCTGCCGATGACGGCCGCCGCCCTGGGCACGACCTTGACCCTGCCGCTGCTCGAGGCCGACCTCGAGGCGCCCGAGGACTCCGAGATGCGCACCGACTACGACCTGGTGATCAAGCCCGGCACCCAGTCGGGCAGCGAGCAGGTACTGCGTGGCTTCGGGGTGCCGGGTCTGCGCGGCGGTCGCGGTGACCTGATCGTGACCGTGATCGTGGACACCCCGACCCGTCTTGACGCCCGCCAGGAGGAGTTGCTGCGCGAGCTGGCCGCCCTTCGGGACGAGGAGACGCCCGACGGGTCGGTCGAGGCCGGACAGAAGTCCGTCTTCGGCCGTCTTCGCGACGCCTTCAACCACTAGGACTGCGCAGTGACGCTGCCGGTCCACCTCGTGGCCTCGCTCGACGCGGTGACGGCCGGGTCCGTCGTCGAGGTGACCGGCGACGAGGCGCACCATGCGGTCGCCGTACGCCGCCTCCAACCCGGCGAGCAGGTCGTGCTGACCGACGGCCTCGGCCGGCGGGCGGTGGCGGTGGTCTCGGGCACGGGCAAACGGGTCTTCACCGTCGAGGTGTCCCGTGTCGAGACCCTGCCCGAGCCGAGCCCGGCCGTGACCGTGGTGCAGGCGCTGTCCAAGGGCGACCGGGGCGAGCTGGCCGTCGAGATGCTGACCGAGATCGGGGCCGGGGTGATCGTGCCGTGGGCCGCCTCGCGATCAGTCGCTGTGTGGAAGGGCGAGCGGGCGCTCAAGTCGCACGCCAAGTGGCAGGCCACCGCCCGCGAGGCCGGCAAGCAGTCGCGCCGCTCCTGGCTGCCGACGGTGACTCCGCTGGCGGCGACCGCTGCGGTCTGCGCGCTGATCGCCGACGCCGACCTGGCCGTCGTACTCCACGAGGACGCCACGACCCCGCTCGCCTCGCTGGCCGTCCCGGCCTCCGGTGACCTGGTGGTGATCGTGGGTCCGGAGGGCGGCGTCTCACCCGAGGAACTGGCCGCCTTCACCGAGGCTGGAGCCGTCAGCGTCCGTCTGGGCGCCGAGGTGCTGCGTACCTCGACTGCCGGCGTTGCC
>JARICB010000225.1 GCA_029264225.1 Nocardioides sp.
CGCGTCGTGGTCGTGGTGGTGCTCCACCACGCCGTGCACCCGGACCCGGGTGTTGGGGTGGGTCGGGCCTTCGCCGTCCTTGCTGGCGCGCCCGAGCGCGCCGACCGCGCTCTCGCCCCGCATCTCCGAGGCGTAGAGCAGATCGAGGGCACGCTTGCGGGCTTTGCCGCGAGCCGACATCTCAGCCCTTCACACGGCCGAGGTAGGACGAGTCGCGGGTGTCGACCTTGACCTTCTCGCCGGAGGTGATGAAGAGGGGGACCTGGATCTGGTGTCCGGTCTCGAGGGTGGCCGGCTTGGTGCCGCCGGTGGAACGGTCTCCCTGGAGGCCGGGCTCCGTCTCGGCGATCAGCAGCTCGACGGAGGCGGGCAGCTCGACGAACAGCACCCGACCCTCGTTGGTCGCGACGATGGCGTCCTGGTTCTCCAACATGAAGTTCTTGGCGTCGCCGACGATCTCTGGAGTGACCTCGAGCTGGTCGTAGGTGGCGGTGTCCATGAAGACGTAGGAGTTGCCATCGTTGTAGAGGTATTGCATCGTCCGCTTGTCGACGTTGGCGGTCTCGACCTTCGTGCCGGCGTTGAACGTCTTGTCGACCGACTTGCCCGTCTCGACGTCCTTCATCTTGGTGCGCACGAACGCCGGGCCCTTGCCGGGCTTGACGTGTTGGAACTCGATGACGGTCCACAGGTGACCATCGATCTTGAGGACCATGCCGTTCTTGAGGTCGTTCGTCGTTGCCATGTCTACCTTCGCGGTCTGGGTGTCATCAGTAAGGTGTCAAGAATGTGCGGCGCACCCTGGCACCGACCCGGAAGTCTAACGAGCCCCGGGGACAATCCACCAACCGCGGTCAGAGCTGCGCGATCGCTTCCAGGGCCTGACGATATCCGTCGATCCCCTGTCCGACGATCGTCGTGACGGCGTGCGGCTCGACATGGGAGGTATGACGGAACTTCTCCGGTCGCTGTGCGGGGTCGGAGATGTGCACCTCCACCAGGGGCGCTGAGAGCTGTGCGCAGGCATCGAAGAGCGCCAGCGAGTAGTGGGTCCACGCACCGGCGTTGAGCACCACCGGTGTGCCGTCATCGGCGGCGGCGTTGAGCCAGTCGAGCAGCTCACCCTCATGATTGGTCTGACGTACCGTGACCTCGAGGCCGAGTAGGCGCCCCCACTCGACGCATTGCTGGGCAAGCTCGGCGTGAGTGGTGTGGCCGTAGATGTCGGGCTGCCGACGGCCCAGCCGCCCGAGGTTCGCGCCGTTGAGCACCAGGATCTTCGTCATGCGCTGCCGATCGCTTCGTAGGCCGCACGCAGGTCGTCCTCGGAGGGGCCGGCCAGGATGCGTGGCACCGCGATGTCGTCGAGGACCACGAAGCGCAACTGGTTGCCCCGCGACTTCTTGTCCACCTTCATCGCTTCGTGCAGATCCTCGAAGCCGGCCTCGGCATAACTGGTCGGCAGTCCTACTCGAGCGAACGTGGATCGGTGCCGGTCCACGACGGAGCGGTCCAGCGAGCCGGCCCGGGCAGCCAACTCCGCGACGTACACCGCACCGATGGCCACTGCCTCCCCGTGCCGCACGCCGTAGTCGCTGGCCCGCTCGA
The DNA here is from genome assembly GCA_029264225.1 of Nocardioides sp. Lineage (GTDB taxonomy): Bacteria > Actinomycetota > Actinomycetes > Propionibacteriales > Nocardioidaceae > Nocardioides. The sequence continues at coordinate 1,609 of JARICB010000225.1, forward strand.
TGGCGTGCGCCAGGGTGTGGCCGTAGTTGAGGACCTCGCGTCCGGGATGACCCGCAGCGCCGCCCTGCTCACGCAGGTCGTCGACCACGACCTCGATCTTGACCCGGATCGCCCGCTCGATGAGTTCACGCGTCACCGTGGAGTCGGCGCTCAGTTCGGCGGGATCGGTCTGCTCGATCAGGTCCAGGATCGTCGGGTCGGCGATGAAGCCGCACTTGATGACCTCACCCAGGCCCGCGACGAACTCCTCGCGGGGCATCGTCGCCAGCAGCGACAGGTCGCACAGCACCCCGGCCGGCTCGTGGAAGGAGCCGACCAGGTTCTTGCCCGCAGTGGTGTTGATACCGGTCTTGCCACCCACGGCGGCATCGACCATGGCCAGGACGGTGGTCGGCACGTGCACCACCCGCACGCCTCGCAACCAGGTAGCGGCAACGAAGCCGCCGAGGTCGGTCGTCGCGCCGCCACCGATGGTGACGACGGCGTCGGAGCGGGTGAAGCCGGCCTCGCCGAGTCCCTCCCAGCAGTCGGCGGCCACAGGCGCCGTCTTCGCACGCTCCCCGTCGGGCAGTCCGAGCGCCAGCACGTCGTAGTGCTCGACCAGGCCGTTGACGATCGGCTGTGCCACCTCGGCCAGTTCCCCCGAGTAGAGCACCGCGACGCGCTGCACGTCTTCGCCCAGGATCTCGGGAAGCCGACCGGCGAGGTCGGGGCCAATGATCACGTCGTAGGGCGAGGCGCCGCCGACGTGGAGTGTGGTCTCAGACATCGAGCTTCTCCTGGATCTCCGCGGCCACCTCGGCGGGGCTGCGACCGTCGGTGTCGACGGCATAGGTAGCTGCGGCTTCATAGATGGGCGCACGCTCGTCGAGCAGGGTCTTGATCCGGGATCGGACGTTGCCGAGCAGCATGGGGCGTCCGACCCCGAGGCCGACCCGTTTGACGGCCTCGGAAAGACCGACGCGGAGGAACACCACGGTGTGAGCGGCGAGCAGTTCACGGGTATCGGGATCGAGCACTGCTCCCCCGCCCAGCGAGAGCACCCCGTCGTGCTCGGCCAGCGCAGCGGCGACCGCAGCGGCCTCCAGGGTGCGGAAGTGGCCTTCACCCGAATCCACGAAGATCTCGGAGATCTCGCGTCCGTCGGTGGTCTCCACGTCGGTGTCGGTGTCTCGGGCAGCGACCCCCCACGCGGCGGCCAGCAGTTCGGCCACGGTGGTCTTGCCTGCGCCCATCGGGCCGATCAGGACGACGCGGGGGCTCATCGGAAGCGCAGCGCGTCGAGGTAGGACTCGACGTTACGTCGGGTCTCGCCCACGGAGTCGCCGCCGAACTTCTCGACGACCGCCTCGGCCAGCACCAACGCGACCATCGCCTCGGCCACGATCCCCGCGGCTGGCACCGCGCAGACGTCTGAGCGCTGGTGGTGGGCAGTCGTTTCCTCACCGGTTGCCACGTCGACGGTCCGCAGCGCCCGCGGCACGGTCGCGATCGGCTTCATCGCAGCCCGAACCCGCAGCACCTCGCCGGTGCTCATGCCACCCTCGACACCACCCGAGCGGCCCGACGTACGTCGTAGCCCCTCCGGGGTGGAGACGATCTCATCGTGGGCCAGGGAACCGGGCGTGGCCGCAAGCTCGAAGCCGTCGCCCACCTCGACCCCCTTGATGGCCTGGATGCCCATCAGGGCACCGGCCAGGCGGGAGTCGAGTCGTCGGTCCCAGTGGACATGTGATCCCAGGCCCGGCGGGAGCCCGTGCACCACGACCTCCACGACACCACCCAAGGTGTCGCCGTCCTTGTGGGCCTGGTCGATCCGTTCCACCATGGCGGCGGCAGCGTCAGGGTCCAGGCAGCGCACCGGGTCAGCGTCGAGCCGCTCCAAGTCACCGGGCTCCGGCACCGACCCAGCGGGTGCGCGGACTCCCCCGAGCTCCACCACGTGGCTGACGATCTCGGCGCCGACGGACTGAAGCAGGAAGTGGGCGGCCACTCGGCCCAGGGCGACCCGGGCCGCAGTCTCTCGGGCGGAGGCGCGCTCCAGGACCGGGCGGGCCTCCTCGAAGTCATACTTCTGCATCCCAGCCAGGTCGGCGTGACCAGGACGGGGTCGGGTCAGGGCCGCGTTGCGGGCCAGAGCGTCGAGCTCCGCCTGGTCAACCGGATCGGCCGACATCACCTTGTCCCACTTGGGCCACTCGGTGTTCGCGATCTGGATCGCGACCGGCCCACCTTGGGTCTTGCCATGCCGGACACCACCGCTGATGGTGACCTTGTCGGCCTCGAACTTCATCCGGGCGCCTCGGCCGTAGCCCAGGCGTCGGCGCGCCAAGGCGTCGTCGATGTCGGCGGTGGTGATCTGGACGTGGGCGGGCATTCCCTCGAGAATGGCCGTCAGTGAGGGGCCGTGGGACTCGCCCGCGGTGAGCCAACGCAGCATGGGCTCAGTCTTTCACGCACGGCTTCCTACCCGGCGCGCGGCCGTCAGCCCGCGAGATCGCCCCACGCCCAGGTGCCGAACGCCGGACCAAGAATGATGCCGACAAGAGCGCCGATCAGCATCCAGGGTCCGAACGGGTTCTCTTGCTTGTCGATGAGCCGCAGGGCGACCAGCACCAGGCTGCCGAGGCCGCCCAGCAGGAGACCAGCGAAGGACCCGAGGGCGAGCGGCCCCCAGCCGAGATAGCCGAGCACGATGCCCAGGATGCCGCTGAGCCGCACGTCGCCGTAGCCCACACCGGGGGGATAGATCACCCACATCAGCAGGTAGTACCCGCCCATGACCAGCCAGCCGACAGCCGCCCCGATCAGCAACCGGGGGTCGCCAGCCAACAGCGCCGCGAGCACCACCAGCGGCACCAGGACGACGTAGGTCGGGGCGATGATGCGCGTCGGCAACAACCGGGTGCGCCAGTCGATCAGCCCCAGCGCGAATCCGACCGGCACCAGGGGAAGCAGGAAGAGCAGCGACCAGTCCTGTCCGAGGGCCGCACCGATCAGGCCGGCGATGAGCCCACACCCGAACGCCGCCTGCCACAGCAGACCGGGCCGGGCCGCGATCACCGCGTAGGGGACTTTGTCGTCGGCAGGCTCATCGGGCTCAGGAACCCTGGCGATCAGCCCGGGCACGAGCAGTCCGAGCAGCAGCCCGATCGGGGCAGCTACCGCAGCGCCGAGCAGGCTCACTGGCCCACGCGTTCGGACAGCGCCAGTTCACCGGCAGCCCGCATGGCGGCCAGCGGCGCGACCCGGCCGGTGAAGAGCTCGAACTGCACGGCCGCCTGGTGCACCAGCAGGTCCAGCCCGCCGACCAGCACCCGGTCGCCGGCGGAGGCCGCCAACGGCGTCGGCCACGGGTGATAGAGCGCTTCGAAGAGCATCGACGCGCCTGCACATGCCGCCACCAGCTTGGCGTCCTGCGCCTCGGCGGGAATGGTGGAGGCGACTACGTCGACATCGAGGGCAGTGAGCTCATCGAGGCGAGTCATGCTGACCTGGGGTCGGCCCGGATGGGTCAACAGCGTGTCGACTGCTTCCGCGGCCCGCTCGACCGACCGCACGGCGACGACGAACGAGCGCACGCCCAGGTCGGCAAGAGCCAGCCCCAGGGACGTCGCAGTCGCACCCCCGCCAAGGATCACAGCCGAGGCGAGCGGAGCGACGCTGCGTTCGCGGATGGCCGCGATGGCGCCGGGGATATCGGTGTTCTCACCCAGCCGGCGGCCGTTCTCCAAGACGATGGTGTTGGCCGCGCCAGCGAGCCGCGCCCGCTGGCTGAGCTCGTCGACCAGTGCCACTGCCTCACGTTTGAGCGGCATCGTCAGTGAAAGACCGCGCCACTCCTCATTCAGGCCGGCCACGAACGCTGCCAGGCCCCCCGCCGGGACACGATGCGCGTCGTAGTCCCACTCCAGCCCGAGCTCGGCATAGCCGGCGCGATGCAGCGCCGGGGAGAGCGAATGCTCGATCGGGTCACCGAGCACCCCACAGCGACGAGTCGTCAGCACGCGTCGGACGTTTCGCAGTAGGTGAGGTACTCGTTGCGGTAGTCCAGGAACTCGTCGTAGGTCGCCGCGAACTTCGTCTCGCCCGTCTTGAGGTCGACCGTGACGTAGTAGTACCAGGGGCCGTCGGCCGGATTGGCGGCCGCCGCGATGGCGTCGTCGCCGGGCGCCTCGATCGGGGTAGGCGGCAGACCGGTGTAGAGGCGCGTGTTGTACGGCGTGTCGACGGCGAGTTCTTCGCTCGACAGGGCGGTCGTGCCGGACTTCCCGATGCCGTAGGCGTTGGCGGCGTCGATCTGGAGCAGACCATTGGTGCCGCCCTTGTCGCCGGGGCCGTCGAGCCGGTTGTAGATCACCCGCGCCACCTTGGGCATGTCGTCGCCGCGACCCTCCGCCTCGATCAGGGAGGCGATGATCATCAGCTCGGCGGGTGTCTTGCCCAGCTCAGCGGCCTTCTCCTCGAGCCCGGCCTCGTCGGCCGCCTGTTGCCAGCGGGTCACCATGGCAGCCAGCAGGTCCTTCGGCTTGTCCTTGGGGCCCATCTCGTAGGTCGCGGGAAACAGGTAGCCCTCGGGGTTGCCGTTCGCGTAGTCGGGGAGCCCGAGGGCAACCGGGTCCTTCAGCGCAGCCTTCCACTTCTTGACACCGAAGTCGGTCTTCTCGGCGAGCAGCGCGACGATGTCGACCACGCGCAGGCCCTCGGGGATGGTGACCGTGGCACTGACCTGGTTACTCGGGTCGAGCAGCACATCGAGGGCGTCGACAGCCTTCATCTCCTCCTTCATCTCGTAGTAGCCCACCTGGATGCCGGCCGACTCGGGATCGGCGGCCGCGGCATCGAGGAAGGCCTGCACCGACTTCACGACGCCATCTTCCTTGAGGTTGCGACCCATCTCGGCGACGCTGTCGCCCTTATTGACCTGGAACGTCACCTCGCCACTTCCGGGCCCGGGGTAGTCGGCAGCAGCGGCGAACTGGTCGGAGACCCAGTCCACCCCCTTCGTGACGCCGAAGTAGAAGGCACCAGCCAGCACGACCAGGGCCACCAGCACCGCTACGCAGCCCGATGGCCCACGCTTCTTGCGGCGCGCACCTCCTTGGTAGTAGGCGTCCTCGTCCGACTCGACGGCGGGCGTCTCGTTACTCATGGCTGACCTCAACGATCTCTCCGGGCACACGCCCACTTGCACGTTCAGTGTCCAATGCGTTCTGCAGGATGAGGACGGCCGCCGCCATGTCGACCACAGACCGTCGGTCTGCGCCCTTGCGACCGCGCTCGCGCAGCATCGACTCCGCGGAGACGGTAGTCAAGCGCTCATCACACAGTCTGACCGGCACGGGAGCAATCTGCTTGGCCAGACGGGCCGCAAACTCGCGCACCTTGACGGCCGAGGGTCCTTCGCGTCCCGACAGCGACCTGGGCAACCCGACGACCACCTCGAACGCCTCGACCTCGACCACCAACTTGCGCAGCCGGGACAGGTCGCCCTTGCCTCGGCGCACGGTCTCGACCGGTGTTGCGAGGAAGCCGGTCGGGTCGCTGCGCGCGACCCCGATTCGGGCATCGCCCGGATCCAGCCCCAGCCGAACTCCACTGCGCATTCTCAGCCGACCTGCCGCGCGATCTCGCTGGCGACCTGGGCCAGCGCCTCATCGAGCCGGGTAGCGTCGGACCCACCGCCCTGTGCGACATCGTCCTTGCCGCCGCCCTTGCCACCGATCAGCTCACCGATGGCGCGCACCAGGGCGTTGGCGCTCACGCCGCGCTCGCGGGCAGCGTCGTTGACGGCTGCCACGACGGCGACCTT
>JARICB010000148.1 GCA_029264225.1 Nocardioides sp.
ACTGCACGGCCTTGAGGACGGCGTAGTCACCGCAGCCCGGGCACCAACGAACCTCTTGGTCGGAGGTGAAGTCCTTGCCGCTCTGGGCCTGGAGGGCGGCCGGGATGCCGTCGGTGCCGGTGCGCAGACTGGGGATACCGAGATCACTCATGAGGCGTCGCCCTCTCCGTCGTTGGTGGCCGCAGGGACCAGATTGACCTCAATGCCCTCGGCCTCGCTGACGAGTCCACCGATCACGTCGGCGAGCACCGCCGCCTTGAGGGGAAGCCCGCGGACCTCGTTGTAGCCGACCACGTCGACCAGGTACTTGGCCCGAAGCAGCAGCGAGAGTTGGCCCAGGTTCATCTCGGGCACCAACACCTTGTCGTAGCGGTGAAGGATGTCGCCGAGGTCATTGGGGAACGGGTTGAGGTGGCGTAGGTGGGTCTGCGCGACCTGATAGCCGGCCTTGCGCACACGGCGTACTCCGGCCCCGATCGGACCGTAGGTCGAGCCCCAGCCGAGCACGAGCACCTTGGCATCGCCGGTCGGGTCGTCGACCTCGAGTGGCGGTAGCGAGTTGGCGATGCGGTCGATCTTCGACTGGCGGGTGCGGACCATGAAGTCGTGGTTGCCCGAGTCGTAGGAGATGTTGCGGTGACCGTCACCCTTCTCCAGGCCGCCGATGCGGTGCTCGAGCCCGGGGGTCCCGGGGATGGCCCAGGGACGGGCCAGGGTCTCGGCGTCGCGCTCGTAAGGCCAGAATTCGGAGGTCTCGGTGCCGTCCTCGTTCTTGATCGTGTGGTTGTGCTCGGTCGCGAAGTCCGGCTCGATCCCGGGCAGATCGCCAATGTCGGGGATACGCCACGGCTCGGAGCCATTGGCCAGGTAGCCGTCGGAGAGCAGCATTACCGGCGTGCGGTACGTGATGGCGATCCGGGCTGCCTCGACGGCGGCGTCGAAGCAGTCGCCCGGTGACTGTGGGGCCACGACCGGCACCGGCGACTCACCATTGCGCCCGAACATCGCCTGCAGCAGGTCTGCCTGCTCGGTCTTGGTAGGCAGACCGGTGGAGGGACCACCGCGCTGCACGTCGACGACGAGCAGCGGCAGTTCGGTCATGACGGCCAGACCGACGGCCTCGGACTTGAGGGCTACGCCCGGTCCAGATGTGGTGGTGACCCCCAGGCTGCCGGCGAAGGAGGCGCCGATCGCGGCACCGACGCCCGCGATCTCGTCCTCGGCCTGGAAGGTGGTGACACCGAACGACTTGTGCTTGCTCAGCTCGTGCAGGATGTCGGAAGCCGGAGTGATCGGGTAGGAGCCGAGGAACAGCGGGAGCCCCGACTGGACGCTGCCGGCGATCAGTCCGTAGGAGAGCGCGAGGTTGCCGGTGATGTTGCGGTAGGTGCCCGCCGTCATGGGGGCCGGCTTGATCTCGTAGCGAACGATGAAGGTCTCAGTGGTCTCGCCGAAGTTCCACCCGGCCTTGAACGCGGTGATGTTGGCGTCGCGGATGTCGGGAACCTTGGCGAAGCGCTTCGAGAGGAATGCGGTGGTGGATTCGGTGGGTCGTCCGTACATCCACGACAGCAGCCCGAGGGCGAACATGTTCTTCGCGCGGGAGGCGTCCTTGCGTGAGAGTCCGAACTCCTTGACGGCCGCGACCGTCATGCCCGTCAGGTCCACCTGGTGCACTGCGAACTCGCCGAGGTCGTCTCCCTCGAGCGGGTTCGAGGTGTAGCCCGCCTTCATAAGGTTGCGGGTCGTGAAGTCGTGGGTGTCGACGATGATCGAGGCGCCCTTGGGCAGATCGCCGAGGTTGGCCCGCAGGGCCGCCGGATTCATCGCCACCAGCACGTCGGGGGCATCGCCCGCGGTCAGGATGTCGTGATCGGCGAAGTGCACCTGGAAGGACGAGACGCCCGGAAGAGTGCCCTGAGGCGCCCTGATCTCGGCCGGGAAGTTGGGCAGCGTCACCAGGTCGTTGCCGAAGACAGCCGACTCCTGCGTGAACCGGTCACCGGTCAACTGCATGCCGTCACCGGAGTCGCCGGCGAATCGAATGATGACGCGATCGAGCTGCTTGACCTGCTTGGTCACTGCCTGGTCACCTCATGCCTACTTCCTGCGATGGTCCCGCGAGTGCTGGGTTGGAGTGGCGATCATACTGTGAGTATGTAGATAAATAGAACACGTTCTACCTATCTGTTCACCTGTTGTCCACTGTAGACCGGCGCCGTGAGGTCTCGGTGTGAGAGTCGTTACGTGGACGGGGGAGCATCGGGGCGTGCGCAGGTGCCAGTGTGTTCGTCGGTATTCAAAGTCATGTACTCTGCTGGACTTAAGTAACTAACTGTCCGTTGAAACGATGAGACGAAAGTGATTTCTTGATGAACCTCACCCGCACGTACGACCGCCGTCCACCCGCCCGCCCGGTGACCGCCACTTTGCGTCGGAGTGCTCTGGGTGCTCTGGCTGTGCTGGGTGCCATCGGCACCCTGGCCGGCTGCTCAGGCGCGGACGGCTCGCCCGCTGATGGTGCCGAACGACTCAGCATCGTTGGCTACTCGGTCCTTGAGTCCGCCAACAAGCCGATCCTTGAGGAGTTCCAGGGTGCCGACGAGACCGGAATCCAGTTCCGGACGTCCTACGGCGCCTCCGGCGATCAGTCCAGAGCCGTCGAGGGTGGCCTTGAGGCGGACATCGTCCACCTCTCGCTCGAGCCCGACATTGCGCGCCTCGTCGACGCCGGCCTCGTGGCCGACGACTGGAAGGACACGAGCACGAAGGGGATCGTGACCTCCTCGGTCGTTTCCTTCGTCGTGCGTAAGGGCAATCCGGAGAACATCCAGGGCTGGGACGACCTCGTCAGGCCCGGTGTCGAGATCATCACGCCCAACCCGGCTTCGTCCGGCTCGGCGAAGTGGAACATCCTCGGCGCCTGGGGCCATGCCATCCAGGCGGGTGGCGACGAGGCTGACGCCACCGCGTTCGTGGCGAAGTTCCTGGCCAACACCATTGCGCTGCCCGGCTCGGGACGCGAGGCCACCACGGCGTTCGCCGAGGGCAATGGCGACGTGCTCATCTCGTATGAGAACGAGGCGATCCTGGCCCGCGCCAATGGCGAGCCCTTCGACTACGTAGTGCCCGATGACACGCTGCTGATCGAGAACCCGGCCGTGGTCACCAAGGACGCTGCACCGGGAGCGCAGGACTTCTACGACTTCCTGCTCTCCACCCAGGCCCAGGCCGACTACGCGACGTTCGGGTTCCGTCCCGTCGTCGACGGGGTCGAACTGCCCGAGATCGACGGCGTCAATGACCCGTCCAACCCGTTCCCGGCCCCCGCCAAGTTGCTGACCATTGACGACGACTTCGGCGGTTGGGCGCAGGCCAACTCGAAGTTCTTCGACGAGAACGACGGCATCATCACGCGGCTTCAGGCGGAAGCCGGGGCCGCCCAGTGAGTTCGGCCCCGGCAGCGATCGCTGCCCGGCCGACCCGCACGCGTCGGCCGGGCTCCGGTCTGCGCGCGCGATCAACACTGACGCTGGGTGCCTCGCTGAGCCTGGGTATCGCCGTCACGTGGTTCAGCCTGCTCGTCCTGATCCCGCT
>JARICB010000234.1 GCA_029264225.1 Nocardioides sp.
GATGACGGGTGAGTCGAAGTCGTCTGGCCGGGGAGTTCGGGCCAGATGTTGAACGACCGCATTGCCGGCCGCCACGAGAGGTACGGCGATCAGGGCACCGGCAACGCCCGCCACCAGGACTCCGCAGCCGATCGCCACGATGACGCCGAGCGGGTGCACGGAGACGAAACGGCCCATCAGGAACGGCTGCAAGATGTGGCCCTCGATCTGCTGGACCAGGATCACCCCGCCGAGCATCAGCAATGCGGTGAACGGCCCCTGGTCGACGAGGGCGACCAGGATCGCAACCGTGCCGGCCACCGTCGCGCCGACCATCGGGATGAAGGCACCGAGGAAGACGAGCACGCCGATCGCGAGCACGAACGGCACGCCCAGCACGGCAGCCACGATCATCACGCCCACCGCGTCGGCCAGGGCCACCAGCACCGTCGCGCGGACGAACTGGGTCAGTGAGATCCATGCGACCCGGCCCGACCCGTCGACGTGCTCGCGGGCGGCGCGCGGCGCGAGCCGCACCAGCCAGGACCAGATCCGGCTACCGTCGGCGAGAAAGAAGTAGGTCGAGAACAAGATGATGAAGAACCCGGCCAGCACGTGCCCGACCGCTGCACCGACCTCGCTCACCTGCGTCACGGCTCCACCGTTGCGCGAGTTGTCGGTGATGGCCTTCTGAGTGCTTTCGATCCAGCCGTTGAGTTGGCTGTCACTGAGGTTGAGTGGACCGTCCCGCAGCCAGCCCTTGATCTGATCCAGCCCGGTCACGACCGAGTCGGCCAGGTCCTGGGCACCGGTGACCACCTGCTGGCCGACGTAGGTCAGGAGCAGACCGACAGTGCCGAGCCCGACGATCATTACGAGTCCGGCAGCGAGACCCCGGGGCACCTTGAAGCGCTGGAGCCCACCGACCGCGGGTCCGACCAGCGCGGCGATGAGCAGCGAGATCGCCAAGGGCAGCGTGACGACCGCGAGGAAGGCCAGCACCCATGCCACTGCCAGCGTGGCGGCCCCGATGACGATGATTCGCCAGGACCAGGCCGCGGCGAGGTCGAGGCCCCACGGCACCTGGGCCTGACGGAGGTTGCTGACGCCCGTCGTGACGGTGATCGGTTCGGGTCGGCGCTCCGCGCGCAGGGTCGTCCACTGCTGCAGAAGCTGCGCGGCGAACCGCTCACCTCGACGCTGTTCTCGCTCCGACTCCTCAGCCACTGCTGTGTCTGCCTCGGCGGCGTGGCCCCGCTCGGTGTCCTCGGTCACGACTGAAGGCTACTCACCAACAGTGGTGTTCTGGTCCGCACCGACTGCGAGCCGCTGCACCAACAGGTGGGCGGCCTCGGGATGGTCGCTCGCCAGCAGCCCGGCAGCGGCCAGCACGTAGTCGTGGTCGATGACCACCCGTGGTGCGCGCGGCAACTGCCAACCGCCCTCACGAACGCCGGTCGCGGGCAGCAGCACCCGACCTACGACGCCCTCGGCGCCATTGCGGAGCGCGCCACCCGACCCGACGAGCAGGGCAACCTCGCGCAGGTCCTTTCCGGTGCGCTCCACCACCCGACCCTCAGAACTCAGCACCACCTTGCTGCGCCCGGCGTGCCGTTGGAGCGCGATCTCGATCGCGCCGCGGGCGATGGCCTCGTCCACGTCACGGTCGGTCTGCGTCGTCGGCAGGCCGCCCGGGTCGGCCCGGCGCGCCTCGGCCAGGTCAGCCAGGTGGCTCAGACCAGCGGCCGCAACCGTCGTCACGGCCGACCAGCGCATCCCCAGGTCGCCTTCCACGGTGCGGGTGAGCGCCGTCGTAGCGACCACCTCGCGGGCCAGCCCACTGTCCTCGGGATCGACCTCGACCACGCTGTGCACGTCGGTGGTCGCTCCACCGATGTCGACCACGACGACATCACCGACGCCCGGGCGCGACTCGTCCAGCCCTCGGGCGAGCATCTCGACTCCGGTCAGCACCACGTCGGGGGTCGCGCCGCGAACCATCGCGGTGAAGTCGGTGCGCGCACTCAGGTGCTTGCCGCCGATGACGTGCGCCAGGAACATCTCGCGGATCGCAGCACGGGCCGACTCGGGGGCCAGCACCCCGATCCGGGGCACCACGTTGTCGGCCAGTACATACGGCAGATCAGCTAGTACGTCGACCACCTGTTCGTGTACCTCGACGTTGCCGGCCACCACCACCGGGCCACGCCAGCCGCTGGCCACCAACCGTTGCGCCGCGTCGACGAGGACCTCACCGTTGCCGCCGTCGGTGCCGCCGGTCAGCAGCACCACGTCCGGCTCGGCCAGATCGTCGAGGTCGTCACCCTGACTCAACGCCCGGACCGCGACCACCGTGCCGCCGCTGGACAGCGCGACGCGCCGACCCGCCTCGGCGGTGACCAGTTCCTCGTTGCCGACGACCGCGATCCGGAGCCCGCCCCCAGCGCTGGAGCAGGCCAGCACTGGGGCTTGCGCTGCCCGTGGGTCCTGCTCGACGAGGATGGCCAGGCAGGCGTCGTACCCCTCCAGGACGTCGGTCTCGATCGTGGTCGGATGGCTGGCGCCGGCCGTGATCGTGCCGTCATCGAGGTCGACCAGGGCCGCCTTGGTGAAGGTGGAGCCGAAGTCGACGCAGATGACCGCAGACATCACGCCAATACACCGGCTACCGCTGCCGCGGCGGCGAGCACGACGGCAACGGTCATGACGACGGCCATGATCGTGCTGGTCGGCAGCGACCCACCGCTGCGGATCGCCTGATCGGCCGCACGGAAATGGGCGAACCCGGCGCAACCGGCCAGCGCCCCCGCGGTCAGGAGCACCAGGGCCAATGCCGTCGTTGCCCGGGAGTCATCGAGGATCTGGAAGACGGCCGCTCCGGCTGCGATCAACCCGATCGCGGTCCGCACCCAGGCCAGGAACGTGCGCTCGTTGGCGAGGGTGAATCTGATGTCGGGTTCGGCCATGGCTCAGGCCAGCGCCCGGTCGAGGTCGGCGAGGAGGTCGTCGACCGTCTCGATGCCGACGCTGAGCCGCACCAGGTCACCGGGGACCTCGAGGTCGGTGCCCGCGACGCTGGCGTGGGTCATCCGGCCGGGGTGCTCGATCAGCGACTCGACGCCACCCAACGACTCACCCAGGGTGAAGACCTCCGCCTTGCCGCACACGTCGACGGCGTGCTGCTCGCCACCGGTGACGCGGAAGCTGACGATCCCACCGAAGCGCTTCATCTGCTTCGCGGCGATCGCGTGCCCGGCGTGGTCGGGAAGACCGGGGTAGATCACCTCGGCGACCTTGGCGTGGGTGCTGAGGAACTCCACGACCTTCTCCGCGTTGTCGCAGTGGCGGTCCATGCGCACGCCCAGCGTCTTGAGCCCCCGGTGGGTCAGGAACGCGTCGAAGGGTCCGGCGACAGCACCCATGGAGTTCTGGTGGAAGGCGATCTGGTCGGCCAGTTCGAGGTCGCGCACGACCAAGGCTCCCCCGACCACGTCGCTGTGCCCCCCGACGTACTTCGTCGTCGAGTGCACCACCACGTCGGCGCCCAGGGTGAGCGGCTGTTGCAGGTAGGGCGAGGCGAAGGTGTTGTCGACGACGAGCAGCGCGCCGGCGTTGTGGGCGACCCCCGCCAGCGCCTCGATGTCGCCGATCGTCAGCATCGGGTTGGTCGGCGTCTCGACCCAGACGATCTTCGTGCGGCCCGGGACGATCGCGGCGCGCATCGCGTCCACATCGCTGACCGCGGCAGGGGTGTGGTCCAGGCCCCAGACCTTGGCCACCTTGTCGAAGAGTCGGTAGGTGCCGCCGTAGGCGTCGTCGGGGATCACCGCGTGGTCGCCCGGTCGGGTCAGCGCGCGCAGCAGCGTGTCCTCGGCTGCGAGACCGCTGGCGAACGCGAAGCCGCGCTCGCCCTGCTCGACGGCCGCCAGCACGCCTTCCAGCGCGGTACGGGTCGGGTTGCCGGAACGGCTGTATTCGTAGCCGCCGCGCATCCCGCCGACGCCGTCCTGCTTGTAGGTGCTCGTCGCATAGATGGGCGGGATCACCGCGCCCGTCTTCTCGTCCGGCTCGTAGCCAGCATGGATCGCGCGGGTGTCGAAGCCCGCCTTGTTCAGGTGCTCTTGGGTGCTCACGGATCGAGCGTAAGGCCCCCAGCCCTTCGGTTCACGTCGGGCCAGCGTCGCCCCCCGCTGCGGGGTTGGACCCGCGCGCCACAATGGAGCCATGTTCGGTTTCGGCAAGCCCACCACCCTGCCCACTTCCACCGAGGCGCTCCCGGGTCGCGCGTCGCAGCCCTGGCAGTTGGGTGAGCACGTCGTTCTCAAGACGCCGGTCGTCAGCGAGGAGACCCCGGAAGGTTTCGAGGTCGCCATCTTCGGGCTCGGCTGCTTCTGGGGTGCCGAGGAGATCTTCTGGCAGCAGGCCGGGGTCTGGTCGACCTCGGTCGGCTACGCGGGCGGCCACACCACGCACCCGACCTACGACGAGGTCTGCTCAGGCGGCACCGGCCATACCGAGGCCGTGCGGGTGGTCTTCGATCCGTCAGTGGCGTCCTACGCCGACCTGACCAAGTTGTTCTTCGAGATTCACGACCCGACCCAGGGCATGCGCCAGGGCAACGACATCGGCACGCAGTACCGCTCGGCGCTCTACTTCACGACGCC
>JARICB010000238.1 GCA_029264225.1 Nocardioides sp.
ATGGAGGCCAACTTCGACCGCAAGAACCCGATCTACATGATGGTCGACTCGGGTGCCTCCGGGAACATGATGCAGATCCGTCAGGTTGCGGCCATGCGTGGTCTGGTGGCCAACCCGAAGGGCGACATCATCCCGCGCCCGATCAAGGCCAACTTCCGTGAGGGCCTGTCGGTGCTGGAGTACTTCATCGCTACCCACGGTGCCCGCAAGGGTCTGGCCGACACGGCGCTCCGCACGGCCGACTCGGGTTACCTGACCCGTCGTCTGGTCGACGTGTCGCAGGACGTCATCATCCGTGAGGACGACTGTGGCACCGAGCGCGGTCTGCCCAAGCAGATCGGTGAGCGGCGCGAGGACGGCTCGGTCATCAAGCACGAGAACGCCGAGACGGCCGCCTACGCCCGTTCGGCTGCCGTCGACGTGGCTCACCCGGAGACGGGCGAGCTGCTGGCTGCTGCCGGCGAAGACCTCGGCGACGTCAAGATCGGCGAGCTGATCGCTGCCGGCGTCGTAGAGGTCAAGGTCCGCTCGGTGCTGACCTGCGATGCCCGCACCGGCACCTGCGCCAAGTGCTACGGCCGCTCCTTGGCCACCGGCAAGCTGGTCGACATCGGTGAGGCGGTCGGCATCATCGCCGCGCAGTCCATCGGTGAGCCCGGCACGCAGTTGACGATGCGGACCTTCCACACCGGTGGTGTGGCGGCGGCCGACGACATTACCCAGGGTCTGCCCCGCGTGGTCGAGCTGTTCGAGGCCCGCTCGCCCAAGGGTCGTACGCCGATCAGTGAGGCTGCTGGTCGCGTCGAGATCGAGGACACCGACAAGGCCCGCAAGGTCCTCGTCACCCCGGACGACGGTTCCGAGGTCCAGGAGTACCCCGTCTCGAAGCGGTCGCGGCTCAACGTCGAGGACGGCCAGCACATCGAGGTTGGTCACCACCTGACGTCGGGTACCCCCGACCCGCAGGACGTGCTGCGCATCCTTGGTGTCCGCAAGGCTCAGGAGCACCTGGTCGACGAGGTACAGAACGTGTACCGCAGCCAGGGTGTGGCGATCCACGACAAGCACATCGAGATCATCGTGCGGCAGATGCTGCGCCTCGTCACGGTGATCGAGTCCGGTGAGACCAACCTGCTGCCCTCCGACCTGGTGGACCGGGTTCGCTTTGAGGAGGAGAACCGCCGTGCGGTCTCCGAGGGCACCAAGCCCGCCTCGGGTCGCCCGGTGCTGATGGGCATCACCAAGGCCTCGCTCGCTACCGAGTCGTGGCTCTCGGCGGCCTCCTTCCAGGAGACCACCCGGGTGCTGACCGACGCGGCCATCAACGGTCGCTCGGACTCGTTGCGCGGTCTCAAGGAGAACGTCATCATCGGCAAGCTCATCCCGGCCGGTACCGGCCTGGAGCGCTACCGCAACATCCGGGTGGAGCCGACCGAGGAGGCCCGCGCCGCGGCGTACTCCGTCACCGGTTACGACTCCTACGACTACGACTTCGGCGCTAGTGGCCAAGCCGTAGCCCTGGACGACTTCGACTTCGGTTCCTACCAGAAGTAGAGCCGAACCGAGTTCGATCGGCCCCGGTCCCGCTTACGCGGGGCCGGGGCTTCGTCGTTGCTCGCCCACCACTGTTGCTTCACCATGCTCAGTAGGGAAATCTGCACTCTGCACACCGTCGACGGTGTGCGAAGTATCGGGTTCCCTACTTAACATGGTGAAGCAACAGCGCCGAGGGTCCGGTACGCCGATTCGTGGCGCCTTAGGGACGACTGAGAGAATTGCTGCGTGACTCGACCGACTTCCACCGACGTACTCGTCGTCGGCGCTGGGCCCGCGGGCTCGGCCGCAGCCGCTTGGAGCGCCCGGGCCGGCCTCGACACGGTGTTGGTCGATGCACAGGTCTTTCCCCGCGACAAGACCTGTGGCGATGGGCTGACCCCGCGGGCGATCGGCGAACTGCAGAAGCTCGGTCTCGAGGACTGGCTGCGTGCCCACACGGTCAACCAGGGATTGCGTGCCCACGGCTTCGGACAGACCCTGCTGCTTCCGTGGCCGACGCTGCCTGACAACGACCTGCCTTCGTGGGGCTCGGCAGTGGCCCGTCTCGAGCTCGACGATCACCTACGCACGGTCGCGATGAAGAGTGGCGCGTTGGCCCTCGACGGCGCCCGTGCCGTCGACGTTCGCCGTGAGGGCGAGCGGGTGGCCGCGGTGATCTTCACCTCCGGTGACAAGACCTTCGAGATCGCCTGCCGGCGGCTGGTGGTCGCCGACGGAGTCCGGTCCCCCCTGGGCAAGCTGCTGGGCCGCGAATGGCACCGCGACACCGTCTACGGAGTCGCCGGGAGGGCCTACATCACCTCCGCGATGTCGGATGACCCGTGGATCAGTTCGCACCTGGAACTGCGCGATGAGAATCGAGAGCTGCTCAGCGGTTACGGCTGGATCTTTCCGCTCGGCACCGGCGAAGTGAACATCGGCGTCGGCACCCTGGCCACGTCCAAGCGACCCGCCAACATCGCGGTGAAGCCGCTCATGAGTTTCTACGCCGACCAGCGGCGCGACGAATTCCAGCTCTCCGGAGAACTGCGAATGCCGACGTCGGCGCTGCTTCCCATGGGTGGCGCGGTCTCCAACGTGGCCGGCGCCAACTGGGCGCTGATCGGCGACGCCGCCGCCTGCGTCAACCCGCTGAACGGCGAAGGCATCGACTACGGGCTGGAGACGGGCCGCTTCGTCGCCGAGCTGCTGGTCGCCGAAGCCAACCTTGCGACGGCCTGGCCAGCGATCCTGCGCGCACACTATGGCGAGGCGTTCTCGATCGCTCGCCGGCTGGCCGGGGTGGCCACCGTGCCGTCCGTGGTGGCAGCCCTCGGCCCCGCCGGCATGAGGTCGGACTGGCTGATGACGTTGGCCCTGCGGTGGATGGGCAACCTCGTCGACGATGCCGACCGCGACCGAGCTGCCCGGATCTGGCGATGGGCCGGCCGCCGCTCCATCGCCCGCGATGCGCGGCCGCCGTTCGCCTGATCGGGTCCCACCCCGCCCCACCTGTCGAGCACGCTTTTTGAGATAGTCCGTGACGTTTGACAGGTCGACACGCCGTAGCGACCTGTCAAACGTCACGGACTATCCCGAATTGGAGGGTGGGGACCGGGCAGCGCGGCTCGGCTGATTCAAGAGAAACGAATCGCGAATCACGGGATTCACTTAGGCTCCCCCCGATCCATCGGTGGGGGTGTCAACGAAAGTAGGACATGAGCGAAGGCTGGTATCGCGTCGCGGACGGACTTGGTCGCCTCGTCCTCAAGGGGCTTGACATCGACGTGCGACAGACGGGGACCGAACACGTCCCTACCCACGGGCCGGCCCTGATGGCGGCGACCCACGTGTCCTACCCGGATTTCGTATTCATCGGGCGGGCGCTGCGCAGCCGGGGTCGCTATACGCGGTTCATGTGCCGCCACGATGTCTGGCACCAACGCCCGCTGGCTCGCCCCATGGACCGGATGCAGCACATTCCGGTCGATCGTGATGCGCCCGCGGCGGCCTACCTGCGCGCTCGACGGCTGCTGAGTCAGGGTGAAGCAGTCTGTGGCTTCCCCGAGGCCGGGATCTCCTACTCCTACACCGTGCGTTCGCTCATGCGCGGTATGGCGGCTCTGGCCCGCGAGAGCGGCGTCCCGGTGATCCCGGTGGCCCTGTGGGGTAGCCAGCGGCTCTACAGCGTGGGCCGCCCCAACGAGTTCGGCAAGGAGCCGCCACCCGATCTGCGGCGCGGGCGTCGCGTCGACGTGGCGTTCGGGGAGCCACTCCGCATCGGGCCGAGCGACGACCTCAACGAGGCGACTCGGGACCTCGGCGTTCGACTGACGGAGCTGCTCGAGGGAATCCAGGATCTGCCCCACCATCGCCCGCGTCCGGGGGAGTGGGCGCCGTGGTACCCGGCGCACCTGGGTGGGGCAGCGCCGTCCCGGCACGAGGCAAGGGAACTGGATCTGATTCCGCGCTCGGCGGTGCGTCCGACGTGGGGGCCCTCGGAGTGCGGACCCGTGCCGTGCGACGGCGTTCCCACGTGCCGAGAGGGTTGACCAGCCAGACCAGGTAGCGCCTCGACCAGGGACTGGCCAACACAAGCGCCACTGCGGTGGCGCCGAGCGTGACGATCGCAAACGCGACGTTGGGGTGAGCCTCGCTCCACACCACGAAGTCGGTCCACTTGACGCTCTTCACCACGAAGCCGTGCAGGAGGTAGACGTTCATCGTGGCGGCGCCCATGGCGCTGAACCAACCCGCTCGCCGCGGTACGAGCGCGATAGCTGCGAAAGCGCCGATCAGTCCGATCGCCATGACCGAGAGCCTGGTCTGAGCAGCCGTGGCGGCCTGCACGTGCAGGTCCTCGTAGCCGGCGTCGTACCAGAGGAACGCAGTGCGAGCCCAGTCATCGGTGTGGCGGGCAAGCAGCGCGATCAGCACCAGCGCACCGACCGCGGCCACCTTTACCCAGGGGTCGTCGAGACGGCGCAGGTGCCTGGGCGCGATGTGCAGGCCGAGGACGAAGAACGGCAGCAGCCCCAGAATGCGCGGCAGCATGAACCAGTCGAAGGTCCACAGCCCACCGGCCAGGCTGATGATGACAGCCGCCGGGAGGAACAACCAGTGCAGCTTCAGGATCGGAGTCAGCAACCTCCAGAAGAACAGCACGGGCAGGTACCACAGCGTCCAGTGTGGCTGGAGATAGAGCATCCCCGGCTCGTGCTCCCCGAGGCCGACCCGGTAGTAGTACAGCGCCGGTTCGAAGATCAGGTACGGGATGACCAGCACGTAGAGCAGGCTCTTGAAGTGTCGCGGCGTCCAGGCGAACGACTTCGAGAGGTAGCCGCTGATGAGGACGAACGCAGGGATGTGCCAGAAGTAGAGGAAGTCGTAGGCCCAGTCGTTGAAATGGGTGTCGGGCAGCAGACCCCACGAATGGCCGATCACCACGAGGGTGACCAGCACCATCTTCGTGTTGTCGAGCCACGGATCGCGGTCAGCTGCCACGGCGTCACGCTACGACACCGCTAGGTCATCCATGACAAGTTGGGTCCATGGTTTCTCTCCCCCGACAACTTCGCGTAGCGGCCTACGCCGTCATCCTGCGACTCCAGGGCGAGCCTCAGGTGCTGTTGTGCCGCTTGGCGGCCCGCGTCACCAACCAGGAACTCTGGACCCTGCCCGGAGGTGGCCTCGACCATGGCGAGGACCCTCGGGCCGCACTCCTGCGCGAGATCGCGGAGGAGACCGGACTGAGCGCCACTGTCGGGGACACCGCGCACGTCTACTCCGCGCACCTTCCGCGTGCCTCCCGCGACGGGGAGGCGACCGACTTCCACGCGCTCCGGATCGTGTACGACGCCTGGGTGCCCGCTGACGCGCCCGCACCGCGCGTCGTCGAGATCGACGGCTCCACGGCCGAGGTGGCCTGGCACCCGTTGGCCAGCGTGCTCTCCGGTGCGGTGCCAGTGGTGGCCATGGTGAGCGAGGCGCTGGCCGACCACGCGCCGTTCCGACTGCAGCGCATCGCCGCGTATGCGCTGATCCGGAGGGATCCGGATCAGGTGCTGTTGACCCGGCTCTCCGAGCGCGCCCATCACCGTGGCCGCTGGACGCTGCCCGGCGGGGGAGTCGACCACGGAGAGCCGCCGGCGGTCTCCCTGACCCGTGAGGTGCGTGAGGAGTGTGGCGTCGAATGTCAGGTCGGGGACCTGCTCGGCGTGCACGACAGTGCCTTCTCCGGGACCGCGCCCAGCGGCCGGGTCGAGGACTTCCACGGGGTGCACCTGATCTTCACCGCGACGGTGGCAGCGGATGCCACGCCGACGGTGCTGGAGGTGGGCGGCACTACCGACGACACCGCCTGGATCGACCTGTCCGACGTCGAGTCGGGGGCAGTGCCCGTGCTTGAGGTGGTGAACTACGCGCTCACGCTGACCCGTCGATGAGGACGCCTCTGGGCCCACGGGCGGGGCTACGGTGGCTTCCGTGACGGAATCGATCTTCACGTATGCGGCACCGGGGCTCAAGTTCGGCCGCGGCGCCTCCGCGGAGATCGGCTTCGACCTGCTCGCCCTGGTCGGCGCAGCATCCGGGCGCATTCTGCTGGTCACCGATCCGGGGGTGGGCGCCACCGGGCATCCGGCGCGGATCGCCGCGCAGTTGACCACCCGCGGCTTCGACGTGACGACCTTCGATCGAGCGCGGGTCGAGCCCACCGACGCCTCGCTCCGGGACGCGATCGTCTTCGCCCGGGGGAACGGTCCGTGGTCGGGCGTCGTGGCCATCGGTGGTGGCTCCGCGATCGACACCGCGAAGGCGGTGAACCTGCTCGTGACCAACGACGGCGACCTGCTCGACTACGTCAACGCACCGATCGGGGCCGCACGGGTCCCTACCCAGCCGTTGCTGCCACTGGTGGCGGTGCCGACCACCACCGGGACCGGAGCGGAGTCGACGACCATCTGCGTGCTCGACATGCTCGCCCTCAAGGTGAAGACCGGGATCAGCCATGCTCGGCTGCGACCGACGTTGGCGGTAGTCGACCCGGACCTGACGATGAGCCAGCCGCCGCTGGTGACGGCGGCCTGTGGCATGGACGTCCTTTCGCATGCGTTGGAGAGCTATACGGCCCGTTGGTATGCCGACTTCGAGGCCAAGACTCCCGAGCAGCGGGTGCCCTACTGCGGTGCCAACCCGATCGCTGATATGTGGTCCGAACAGGCGATGAGGCTGCTGGCCGGGGCATTCCGGACCGCCGTCGCGGACGGCGCGAATGAGACGGCGCGCGACCAGATGTCGTTGGCCGCGACGTTCGCCGGGCTGGGTTTCGGAAATGCTGGGGTGCACATCCCGCACGCCAACGCCTACCCGATCGCTGGTCGGGTGCGTCACTACCGCCCTGAGGGCTATCCGCAGGACGAGGCGATCATCCCGCACGGGATGGCGGTCGCGCTCACCGCGCCGGCCGCTTTCGCACTGACCTTCGAGGCTGCGCCCGAGCGCCACCTGCGGGCGGCGGAACTGTTGGGTGGACCGAGCGGCGCACTCGGGCCGGACGCGCTGCCGTCGGTGTTGCGCACCCTTATGCGCGACATCGGTCTTCCCAACGGCCTCGCCGAGGTGGGCTACCTCGATGGCGACGTGGATGACCTGGTCGAAGGAGCGCTCAAGCAGCAGCGGCTACTGGCGACGGCGCCTCTTGACGTGACCGCCGAGGACCTGGCGAGGGTCTTCCGAGGCTCCATGGAGCACTGGTGAGCTCCGGCCCTACGATGAGGTGGTGAATCCACGCCACCGTCGTCTCATCATCCCGGTCGCGCTGGGGGCACTTATCCTGATCGTCGTCATCGCCGCGATCCTCTGATGGCCACCGCAGCGCTGCCTGACGCGCTGGCTCGCACCGGCGCACTGCTGATCGACGCGGAGACCCTCGTCAGCGCGGTAGCCGCTGGTCGGCGCCGCGGACTACGGCTGCCGCACGTCGCGGGGCGAGACGTACGCCGCGTGGAACTGCGCTACGTCGACCTCAAGTCCGGTCGACATCTCCAGGTCACCTCCTTCGACGAGACCCAGGCGCACACGGCGAACTTCGCGGCCGGTGACGCTGCGAAGGCTGCGGTGGCCGATCTGCTCGACGAGCCCTTCGGCAACTGGCACGTGGAAACCCTGACCCAGACCCACCAACTGCGGGTGACGAAGAAGTTCGACGCCATCATGCACACCAAGACCCGCACCGATCCGGTCACCGCCGACCGCGGCCATGACCGGGACAAGCCTCGGCTGCTGGCCGAGGATGACCCGGTGTTGAAGGCGCTCGGGATCTCCGACGCACAGGGGCGCATCAAGCCGACTCGGCAGGCGAAGTATCGCCAGGTGGAGGAGTTCCTGCGTCTGCTCGACGCGGCCGTCAGCGAGGCCCTGGCCAAGGGTCAGTTGCGTCGGCCGACCGCGCTGGACCCGCTGCGCATCGTCGATCTCGGCTGCGGTAACGCCTACCTGACGTTCGCCGCACAGCGCTATCTCAGCCAGGTGCGCGAACTCCCGGTCCGGGTCACGGGCGTCGACGTGAAGCAGCAGTCGGCCGACCACAATGCCGGTGTCGCCGCCTTGCTCGAGATCGATGCCGACTTCGTAGTGGGTGCGATCAGCGACGTTGCGCTGCCGCAGCGCCCCGATGTGGTGCTCGCCCTGCACGCCTGCGACACCGCCACCGACGATGCCCTGGCTCGCGCCGTGGAGTGGCAGGCCAGTCTGGTGCTGGCGGCGCCGTGCTGTCACCACGACATCGCCGCCCAACTGCGGACGGCGCCGACACCGGCGCCCTACCGCATGATTACCCGCCACGGCATCCTCCGCGAGCGTTTCGCCGACACCCTGACCGACGCCCTGCGGGCCGCGATCCTGCGCCAGGTGGGCTATCGGGTCGACGTCGTGGAGTTCGTCGAGAGCGCCCACACTCCCCGCAACACGCTGCTGCGGGCGAGCCGACTCGCCTCGACCCCGTCGGACGGCGCCGAGACGAACGAGGAGTCACCGACCGAATATGACGACCTGGTCGCGACGTGGGGTGTGACGCCGCGGCTCGCCGTCCTGGTGGGTCACACCGATGCCTGACCGCATTCGCGCCCGCTTGTTCGCGGCAGCCGCAGTGAGCCTCGTCTCCGCCCCCTTCGTCGTAGGCCTGAGCGCTGCCGGGGCAGAGCCTGACCGAGGCGAGGTCTTCGCGTTCCAGGACCCCGAGATCGTGGAGTCCAGCGGTCTCGTCGTACGAGGCGACCGAGCCTTCACCACCAACGACTCGGGTGACACCGGACGGGTCTTCACCGTCGATGTGGCCACCGGTGAGACCACCGGGGTGACCTACTGGGCCGACGGGCCCGAAGACGTCGAGGCACTCGCCCCGGCCGGCGACGGACGTGTCTGGGTCGGTGACATCGGCGACAACAGCCACTCCCGCCCCTCGATCCAGGTCACCTCCGTGCCAGTGGGCGACGGCGAACGCACGGTCGAGGAGGAGACGATCGACCTGGTCTATCCCGACGGTGCCCACGATGCCGAGGCGCTGCTCGCACACCCGCGCACCGGCCGGCTCTACGTAGTGACCAAGGGTGTCTTCGGGGGCGAGATCTACGCCGCTCCACCCGAGATGGCGCCCGACGCCCCCAACATGCTCGGGCTGCTGGGGCAGACGCCCGGGCTGGTCACTGATGGAGCGTTCTTTCCCGATGGGCGGCACCTGATCCTGCGCACCTACTCCTCGGCGGTGGTCTACTCGTTCCCCGATCTGGACCGGGTCGGTTCCTTCGACCTGCCCGCCCAGCAGCAAGGAGAAGGGTTGGCGGTGACCTCGGCGAAGGAGGTCTACGTCAGCAGTGAGGGTCAGCGGGCGCCGGTGCTCAGGGTGCCGCTGCCTCGCGAGGTGCGGGCTGCGATGAGGAAGGTGCCGAGCCAGTCGCCGGCCGCGCCGGGGGCGACGCCGACCACCAGCACCGACGACACCCCACTCTCGGACCTGGGCACCCAGGTGCGCGGCGACGCGTGGCGCTGGCTGGGCGCGGGCGTGCTGCTGATCGGCGTTCTCCTCGTCCTGGTGCGCGCGCTGCGGCCGCGCTGAGATCTGTGCACAGTTGCCGCCCGAGGGGTGAGCCGCGGTGGCCGTCTGTAGCGCTAGCGTGCGCGCATGCCTCGGTTGCGACGTACGGCCCCTGACCAACCCGGCTGGTCGCGACGGCGGTCCGGGTCGGGGTTCAGCTACCTCGACGAATCGGGCGGCCGACTCGCGGCCGACGATGTCCAGCGCTGCCGGGACCTGGTGATCCCGCCGGCGTGGCGCGATGTCTGGATCACGCCGTACGCCAACGGCCACCTCCAAGCGGTCGGCACCGACGAGGCCGGCCGGCGTCAATACCTGTACCACCCGCAGTGGCGCACGAGCCGGGACTCGGCGAAGTTCGAGCGGATCATCGGGTTCGGCAAGGCCATGTCCGCGGCCCGTGAGCGCGTGCTTACCGACCTCGGCACCGAGGGGATGTCGCTGGAGCGGGCATGTGCCGTTGCCGTTCGCCTGCTCGACCTGGGCTACTTCCGCATCGGCAACGACGTCTATACCGATGCCAACGGCAGTTTCGGCCTGACTACCCTGCTGCGGGAGCACGTAAGGAAGACGGGCAGCCGTCTGCGGTTCTGCTTCGTCGGCAAGTCGGGGGTGGAGCACTGCATCGAGATCGATGACGGCCCCACGATCGCCGCACTGGACGTGATGCGGCGCCGGCGAGGCGGTGGCGACAAGCTGCTCGGGTGGAAGGACGGTCGCACCTGGCGTGACCTCAACGCCACCCACGTCAACGACTACGTCCGCGAGGCGACCGGCGTGGAGGCCACTGCCAAGGACTTCCGCACCTGGCATGCCACCGTCCTCGCGGCGGCAGCCTTGGCCGACACCGACGAGGCGGGCCAGACCAAGGCCTCCCGCAAGCGGGCCGTGTCCAGCGCTATGAAGGAGGTCTCCGACTTCCTCGGCAACACCCCGGCGTTGGCTCGATCCGCCTACGTCGATCCGCGGATCATCGAGGCCTATGGAAAGGGCCGAACGATCTCGAGTGCGACCCGGCGCTCCTATCAGAGTGCAGACGAACGCCAGGCCGCTCTCGAACGAGCCACCTTGAAGCTGCTCCGTGAGGGCTGAGGCCCCTACGCGGGGTTAGAGCTTGTCGACGACGTAGTCGATCGCCTGGGTGAGCTTCTCGACGTCAGAGGGGTCGATCGCCGGGTACATCGCGATGCGCAGCTGGTTACGGCCGAGCTTGCGGTAGGGCTCGGTGTCGACGATGCCGTTGGCGCGCAGCACCTTGGCGATCGAAGCGGCGTCGATGGCGTCATCGAAGTCGATGGTCCCGATCACCAGCGAGCGGTGTGCGGGGTTCGAGACGTACGGCGTCGTGTATGGCGTGGCCTCGGCCCAGCCGTACAGCGCGTCCGAGGACGCGGTGGTGCGCTCGACCATGCCGGCAAGCCCACCCTGGGCGTTCATCCAGTCGAGCTGCTCGGCCATCAGGAACAGGGTGGCGATCGAGGGGGTGTTGTAGGTCTGGTTCTTGGCGGAGTTGTCGATCGCGGTCGGCAGGTCGAAGAATGCCGGGATGTGTCGGTCGGTGCCGGCGATCTCCTCGGCGCGGGCCAGTGCCTTGGGCGACATCAGGGCGATCCAGAGGCCACCGTCGGAGGCGAAGCTCTTCTGCGGAGCGAAGTAGTAGGTGTCGACCTGGGACAGGTCGACCGGCAGGCCGCCAGCTCCCGAGGTGGCATCGATCAGCACCAGGGAGTCGTCGTCGGCGGGTCGGATCACCGGCGCCATGACGGCCGTGGAGGTCTCGTTGTGGGCCCAGGCGTAGGCGTCGATGCCCTCCTCGGCGACAGGCTCGGGCAGTGAACCCGGGTCGCTCTTGAGGACCGATGGCGCCTGGAGCCACGGGGCGGCTGTGGCGGCGCTGGCGAACTTCGAGGAGAACTCGCCGAAGGCCAGGTGCTGGCTCTTGTTGCGGATCAGGCCGAAGGTGGCGATGTCCCAGAAAGCGGTGGCGCCGCCGTTGCCGAGCACGACCTCGTAGCCCTCGGGCAGGTCGAAGAGGCCGGCAAGGCCTTCGCGGACGCGGCCGACGGTGTTCTTCACCGGCGCCTGCCGGTGCGAGGTGCCCATCAGGGAGGTGCCGGTCGCTGCCAGCGCATCGAGGTGGCTGGTCTGGATCTTCGAGGGTCCGGCGCCGAAACGGCCGTCGGCGGGCAGGAGTTCGGCGGGGATCTGGATGGCGTCGGTCATGTGCTTCAACCTCGAAGGAGTGGTCGGCGGACGGGGGACCTGACGACGCTGTCAGCGTAGCCAGCCTCTCATACGATGGGCTCATGAGTGATGCCCGCGTCGCCACGACGCTCGACCTTCGCGCCGTGGCGATCGACCACCCGCATGCGCAACTCCTGGTCGAGGAGGTCCAAGAGATCTACGTCGCCCTCTACGGCGGTCGTGACGAGTCGCCGATCGACGTCGCGGAGTTCGTAGCGCCGCTCGGGTCGTTCTGGGTGGGCTACCTCGATGGCGACCCGCTCGTGTCCGGGGCGTGGCGGCGTCGCAACGACGTGCTGGCCCTGGGGAGCACGGTGAGTGCCGAGATCAAGCGGATGTACGTGGCTCCACGGGGTCGCGGTCTCGGGCTGGCCCGCGCCATGCTGGCCCATCTCGAGGCAACGGCGGCCGAGGGCGGCGCCGAGGTGATGATCCTGGAGACGGGGGTCGCCCAACCGGAGGCCATGGCGCTCTACGAGTCGGTCGGCTATCAGCCGATCACGCCGTACGGGCACTACGCCTGGTCGCCGAGCAACCGGTGCTACGCACGCCGCTTGGTCACTGATCAACGAGGCCGTTGTTCGGCGTGTCTAGCCGACACGCCGATGAATGAGTAGATTTTTACCCCTTAAGTAGCACCAGCCCCATGTGTCCCCTTAGCCTCTGGGGGTGCGCAAGGGACTCGTGGTGGTGTTGTTCGCGGCTCTGCTGGCCGGTGTGGGCGTAGTGCCGGCACAGGCGGGCTTCGTGCTGCCCGTCGACGGCTACGCGAAGTACCAGCCGCAGAAGAAGTGCGCCCGCAAGGACAAGGCCGGCACGGTGGCGCTCGCGCAGTGGCTGGTCGCCCGTGGTGGTCGGTATGGCGGCACCCTGCGCTCGTGCGGCAGCGGCGGACGCTCCGAGCACAAGGACGGCCGAGCCTACGACTGGATGTTGGATGCCAACAGTCTCGACGA
The DNA here is from genome assembly GCA_029264225.1 of Nocardioides sp. Classification (GTDB taxonomy): domain Bacteria; phylum Actinomycetota; class Actinomycetes; order Propionibacteriales; family Nocardioidaceae; genus Nocardioides. The sequence goes on from JARICB010000238.1 coordinate 12,829, forward strand.
CCAGGCGACTGCGGCGGCCTTCGTGGTCGAGGCATTCGCCGACGATGAACTCGGCGACACCGACGCGCTGGCCCGCCGGATGGGGATCATGTATGTGATCTGGAACGACAAGATGTATGCCGCCTGGGACGGCTTCGAGCCGAAGCCCTACCTCAGCCCCGGTTGCCGATCGCGCAAGACCTGTTCCACGACGCTGCGCCACCGCGACCACATGCACATCTCACTGACCATGGCCGGAGCCAAGGGTCGCACCAGTTGGTATCTCGAACGGCCAGCACCGGGCTAGCCTGAGTGCATGAGCCGCCCACTGATGCTCAACGATGCCGACTGTGGCTTCTGCATGCGCACGGGAGCGCTCGTTCCGAGGCTGGGGGTCGACATCGATATCGACACCATCCAGTCGGCGGACCTCGCAGCCCTTGGCGTCGACCCCGTGCGCGCGATGACTGAGATGCCTTTCGTGCACCCTGACGGGCGGGTGGTCTATGGCCACGAGGCGTGGGCCGCAGTCCTGCGGCCCGGCCCGCTGCCTTGGCGACTGGTCGGACGTCTGATGACGAGTCGAGCCGGTGCGCCGCTCGCGCAGTCGGCCTACTTCTGGGTCGCTCGCAACAGGTCGCGGCTCCCTGGCGGCACCCCGTCATGCGCGGTCGAGGACCGTTGATCTCCCAAACAACCGAAGACAGCGGTATCTGAGGCTCACCAGGTGAGTGCCAGATACCGCTGTCTTCGAGGGGTCTACTTGCCCCAGGCGTTGTTCCAGCCGTCGACCTCGGCGGCCTTGCGAGCCGGCGGGCCGGTGTAGATCGCAGAGGGGCGGATCAGTCGACCGGTGCGCTTCTGCTCCAAGATGTGCGCCGACCAGCCGCCTGTCCGGGCGCAGGTGAACATCGAGGTGAACATGTGGGCCGGCACTTCGGCGAAGTCGAGCACGATCGCAGCCCAGAACTCCACGTTGGTCTCGAGCACCCGGTCGGGGCGACGCTCACGCAGTTCGGCCAGGGCCGCCTGCTCAAGCTTCTCGGCCACCTCGTAGCGGGGCGCGTTCAACTCCTTGGCGGTGCGACGCAGTACGCGGGCTCGAGGGTCCTCGGCCCGGTAGACGCGGTGGCCGAAGCCCATCAGCCGTTCGCCGGAGTCGAGCAGTTCCTTGACGTAGGAGGAGGCGTCGCCCTCACGCCTCTCCACCTCCTCGATCATGCCGAGTACTCGGGACGGGGCGCCACCGTGCAGGGGGCCACTCATCGCGCCGATGGCGCCGGAGAAGGCTGCTGCCACATCGGCACCCGTGGAGGTGATGACGCGTGCGGTGAAGGTGGAGGCATTCATGCCGTGTTCGGCGGCCGAACTCCAGTAGGCGTCGATCGCCTTGACGTGCGCGGGGTCGGCTTCACCCTTCCAGCGGATCAGGAACTTCTCGGCCAGGGTGGTGCCCTCGTCGACGAGCCTCTGCGGAACGACGGGCTGATCCAGGCCACGCGCCGACTGGGCGGCGTAGGACAAGACCATCACCGCGACGCGGGCCAGGTCCTCCCGGGCCGCCTCGTCGGAGATGTCGTAGGTCTGTCCGAAACCGAAGGCCGGGGCGAGCATGGCCACAGCGGCCTGGACGTCGACGCGGACATCGCCCGTGTGGACCGGCAGGTTGTAGGGCTCCGCCGCGGGCAGGCCGGGCGTGTAGGAGCCGTCGATCAGCAGGCCCCAGACGTTCTCGAAGGGGACCCGACCGACGATGTCCTCGATGTCGACGCCGCGGTAGCGCAGCGCCGAGCCCTCCTTGTCCGGCTCCGCGATCTCCGTCTCGAACGCGACAACACCTTCAAGGCCGTGGTGCACCTCGGTCATGGCTGAGCTCCTTCTGCTGGGACCCGCCTTGCGATGGCGTCGGCGGTGCCTGCATTCTGCACCGCAGGCGGGTGGATCTGGCAATCAGGTGCCCCCCGGGTGGGCAGCGCCCGGAGGATCGGTTCCTGGTGCTGGGCGTTGCTCAGGTCCTCGGTCAGGCCATCTGCGGAACGGACAGGCCAGACTCGACGATGCCTTCGGAGAGGATCTGCTCGGCGCCGCCGAGTTCGGAGTAGGAGAGCACTGCCAGCGTCGGGTGCGCCGGCTCGATGAGGCGTCGTACTGCGGCCCGGATCTGGGGAGCGCAGACCAGCACCGGGCGCACGTCGCGGTCCTCGGTGGCCTTGCACAGGGTGCCGATCTGACTGAGCACCGTCTGGCCCACCAGTGGGTCGAGCACGATGACATGACCCTGCTCGGTGGGCCGTAGACCTTCCAGCATCTGCTGCTCGAGCTCGGGCTGGAGGGTGATGACGTGGAGGGTGTCCCCGTCGAGGTGGGGTGCGGCAATAGCCGGGCCGAGCCCCTCGCGGGCCGATTCCACCAGCGCGTCGAGGTCCTTGGTGGTCGCTGCTCGAAGCGACAACGCCTCGAAGATCCGCACCAGGTCCCGCACCGCCACCTGCTCGCGGAGGAGGGCCTGGAGCACCCGTTGCACCTCACCGAGGGACAGCAGCGCGGGGGTGAGTTCTTCGATGACGACGGGATTGCTGCGCTTGACCACGTCGGTCAGCAGTCGGACGTCCTCACGACCCAGGAGTCGCGGCGCGTTGCGGGTGACGACCTCGGCCAGGTGCGTAGTGATGACCGAGGCGCGGTCGACGACGGTGGCGCCGGCCAGTTCGGCCTGGTTGCGCAACTCGGCCGGCACCCACTTGGCGGCCAGCCCGAAGACCGGCTCCCGGGTGGGATCGCCGGGCAGGGCGTCAAGCATCTCGCCGATCGCCAGCACGGTGCCGGGAGGGGCCTCGCCGCGCGCGACCACGATGCCGAAGAGGGAGATCGTGTAGCTGCGTGGCGGTAGCTCGAGGTTGTCCCGGGTGCGCACAGGAGGCACCACGAAACCGAGTTCGCCGGCGATCTTGCGACGTAGCGACTTGACCCGGTCCAGCAGGTCGCCGCCGGTGGAGGGATCGACCAGGTCCACCAGGTCGGCTGCCAACTCCAGGCCCAGTGGGTCTACCTGGACCTCGGTCACGATCTGTTCGGGGGTCTCGGCCTGGGGTGTTGCCGTCACGGAGCTGGTGTCTGCCGTGTCGGACTTGGGCGTCTCGTCGATCCGACTGGATGCCAGCAGCATGGCGCCACCGGCGAGCACGAAGGGGAGCTTGGGCAGGCCGGGAATCAGGCACATCGACAAGGCGGCGAAGCCCGCCACTCGGAGCGGGGTCCGGGTGCGGGTGATCTGGTTGACGATGTCGGTACCCATGTCGTGCTCACCGGTGGCTCGGGTCACGATCAGGCCGGTGGCCACCGAGAGGAGCAGCGCCGGGATCTGGGAGACCAGACCGTCGCCCACCGAGAGCAGGCTGTAGGTGCTGACGGCATCGCCGAAGGGCATCCCCTTCTGGGCCACACCGACGGCAAAGCCACCGATCAGGTTGACCAGGGTAATGACCACGGCGGCGATCGCATCGCCCTTGACGAACTTGGAGGCGCCGTCCATCGAGCCGTAGAAGTCGGCCTCCGCATGCACCTGGGCACGCCGGTCGCGCGCCTGGTCCTCGTCGATGAGTCCGGAGTTGAGATCGGCGTCGATGGCCATCTGCTTGCCGGGCATCGCGTCGAGGGTGAAGCGGGCGCCGACCTCGGCGACCCGGCCGGCACCGTTGGTGATGACCACGAACTGGATGATGAGCAGGATCGCGAAGATGATCAGGCCCACCACGAGCGAGCCACCGACCACGAAGTGGCCGAAGGTCTCTATCACCTTGCCGGCGTCGGCGTCCAGGAGCAACAGTCGGGTCGCCGAGACGTTCAGCGCCAGCCGGAACAGCGTCATCACCAAGATGACGGCGGGGAACGCGGCGAAGTCCAGGGGACCGCGCACGAACATGGCCACCATCAGCACCAGCAGTGCGCCAGTGATGTTGAGGGCGATCAGCAGGTCCAGCACCACGGTCGGCAGTGGGACGACGAGCATCACCACGATAAAGACGATGCCAACGGGCACGGCAAGCTGGGTCAGGCGCTTCAACGGCGTTCTCCGGGGTCAGTCGAGGGGCGCGCCGTCCCTGGCACCACTACGACCCCGTCCTGGGGTCACTGCCCCTATCGTCCGGCTGAGGTCGATGCTGAGGGTTTCCGGCGACGACCTCCGCGAGCCACCGGCGGCAGGTCCGTCTCGGCCCGCGGGCTGCGGTGCTGACCGCCGTTCTGACCTTGGGTACGACGACTGATGACGAACGCCATGACCTGGGCGACGGCGGCGAAGAGTTCGGCCGGGATCTCCTGACCGACGGTGGTGCTGCGATAGAGCGCACGGGCCAGGGGGACATCACTGACCAGGGGCACGCGAGCCTCGGTGGCGGTGTCACGGATCTTCTGGGCGAGCACCCCGGCGCCGCGTGCTACG
>JARICB010000307.1 GCA_029264225.1 Nocardioides sp.
GTCATCGTTTGGTTCTCCTTCAGTTGTGCTTTCGCAGGTCTTCTGAAGGATCACGCGGTGGCCGTCGCTGTGTCAGGACGCCACGCTCATAACGGGCCCGTCGTACACCACGCCCGTGGACTCAACTGTGCCGGCATGGGGGTCAAGGCTGCTGCCAATGGCATCGGGCTTTCTGAGGCGTGGGGCATGAGTACGTTGCGCAAGGCTGGTGGTGTGAATCCGATGCGTGGGGCGGGCCCGGTGGGCCGGTATCTGTCGTGGCATGAGCGTGAAGACATCGCAGCGCTGGATCATGGTGGTCACGGTGTGCGTGAGATCGCTCGTCGGCTGGGTCGAAGTCCGGCAACGATCAGTCGTGAGCTCGAGCGTGGCGCGACCTCGCGGGGGTATCGGGCCTCGGTCGCGCAGGTCAAGTCCGACGCTGCCCGGACGTGTCCTCGGGGTGCGAAGCTGGCCACCAACCTGCGCCTGCGCAAGGAAGTGCAGACACGGCTCAAACGCCGAGAGAGTCCTGAACAGATCGCTGGCAGACTCAGGCGCGACTTCCCCGATGAACCGGAGATGTGGGTGTCGACCGAGACGATCTATCAGTCGCTCTACGTGCAGGCCCGTGGTGGTCTGAAGCGGGAGTTGACCGCGTATCTGCGCACGGGGCGCTCACTGCGCAAGCCCCGACGACGCGAAACAGAACGTCGCGGTCGGATCCCCGGCATGGTCTTGATCAGCGAGCGTCCGCCCGAGGTTGAGGACCGGGCCGTTCCCGGGCACTGGGAAGGGGATCTAATCCTGGGCTCGACGGCGTCGAAGTCTGCGGTGGGCACGCTGGTTGAGCGCACCACGGGGTTCGTGATGTTGCTGCACCTGCCCGGCACCCATGGTGCGCTCGCGGTCCAAGAGGCCTTGGTGGCCAAAGTGGCGGACCTGCCCGAACAACTGAAACTGTCGCTGACGTGGGACCAGGGCCGCGAGATGGCCAACCACACCAAGATCACCGAAGCCACCGGCCTGGAGATCTACTTCTGCGACCCGCACTCACCGTGGCAGCGAGGATCGAACGAGAACACCAACGGGCTGTTACGCCAGTATCTGCCCAAGGGCAGCGACCTAGGCTTCTACGGGCCCGGGATGCTCGACAACATCGCTGCTGAACTCAACTCCAGACCCCGTAAACGTCACGGGTACCAGACCCCAGCCGAAGTGCTCGACCAACTACTGTCAGAAGCCACAAACGCCCACGGTGTTGCGTGACTACCTAGATTCCACCGAGGTTTTGACCTGTCAAACGTCACGGACTATCCGAATTTGGTTGAGGGTTGAGAGTTGAGGGGTTCGGAAGTTGGGTCGGGAAGGGGTGACTGGGCGGCCAGCGTAGGCCGGGGGTGGGCGAAGTGGCCGGGGAAACACGAGCGCGACCTAGATTGGCCACATGAGCGTGAGTACTTGTCTCTTCGCCTGGGGCTCACGTGGCGACGTGCAACCGTTCGTGGCCCTCGGGCAGGGGATGCAGACCGCCGGTATGAGGGTCGCGGTCGCCGCCGCGGATGACTTCGAACCGCTGGTCACCGCAGCCGGTCTCGACTTCGAGCCCCTCGGCTTCACGATGAGCGAGTTGATGGCCGATCCGGTCGTACGTCGCTGGCTCACCGGCAGCAGCCACTCGGTGCGCGCGGAGATGCGGCACATGCGTGATGTGGTCAGTGCCTTCCACCGTCCGGCGGTGGCGGCGCTGGTGCGGTTGGCGGGACGCTATGACGGGTTCGTCAGCGGCATCCTGACCGCCGATGCGCTCGCGTCGGTGACCTACGAGCTCGGCAAGCATCACGCCATCGCCCTGCTTGCTCCCGGACTCCCGACCCGCGTTGCGCAGGCGCAGATGTTCCCCGTCACGACTCGCGACAGCCGGCTCAATCACGCCGTCGCAACCCTGGGCAGCTACGGCACCCTGCGGACGGGGGCTGACATCCGGCACGGCGTGGAGCACGAGCTGGGGTTGCCCCGGCGGCGACTGCGTGCACAGCTCAGGCTGCTTTCGACGACCCCGACGCTGCTCGGCGCCAGCCCTCACGTCGTGCCACGGCCCGACGACTGGGCCGATGAGGTGGCGGTGACCGGCTACTGGACGATGCCGACACCCGAGCACTGGCAGCCCTCGACCGAGCTGGACGAATTCGTGGCGACGCGGCCAGTGCACATCGGGCTCGGGAGCATGCCGGTGGTCGACTCCCGCGGCTTCGGCGTGCTGCTCGAGGAGGCACTCGCACGGCTGGGGCTGCGCGCCACGGTGCAGGGGAACTGGGACGGATCGTCGCCACGCGGCGAACGCTTCCTGGCGGTGGGCGACGTCCCGCATGCCTGGTTGTTTCCGCGGGTGCGGGCAGTCGTACACCACGGCGGAGCCGGGACGAGCGCCGCGGCGTTCCAGGCAGGGGTGCCCCAGTTGGCGGTGCCACACATGGGCGACCAGCCCTATTGGGGACGCCGTATCGCTGCGCTCGGGTGCGGCCCCTCTCCACTCAAGGTGCACGAGCTCACGGTCGACTCACTAACTGACCGGCTGGCCCGTCTCGTGGCCGGCGACCACGACCAGCAGGCCGACGAGCTGGGTGCGCTGGTGCGCGCCGAGGACGGAGTGGGCCACGCGGTGGCCCGGTTGCAGCGCTGGTGGGGCTAGCCCACCAGCGCTGCCACGCACAGATTGCTTAGCGGCAGCCTCAGTTGCCGGCGAGGTCGCTGAGCCGCAGGAACTCCAGGTGTCGCTCGTACTGATCCAGCACATCATCGATGATCTGGCTCTGGGTGTAGTCCATGACGTCGTAGTCCTGCCCGCCTCGACTGAGGTAGACCTCGAGGCGGGAGTAGTAGTCGTCGGCGCGCGGCATCAGGCTGCCGCTGTAGACCGGGATGGGCAGGTCGTGGCGCACTACCCGGTAGACGAACGGCTCGACTTCGCCGATGAGAGCGACCAGGCTGACACCGGTAGCGGCATCCTCGTCTCCCTCGGCCTCTTCCACGGAGGAGAGCACGCTTGCCTCGACGCCGGTCGCGGTGAGCTCGCGGCTCACCTCGTTCAGCGCTGGCCGCACGACCCGCTCCAGGAAGTCATCGGCCTTGGCCGGCGACGGGAAGCTCATCACCCGCCGTAGGCGAGCACGCCAGTGCTTGCCGGTGCCGCCTGGCTCCACGCTGCGCCCGGACATGGCACCCGGCATCGCACCTCGGTGGGAATCCACCATGGTGGCCTCCACCTGGAGGGCTCGATAGAGCCCGATCATGACCAGGATCATCACGAAAGCGAACGGCAGTCCCATGATGATGGTGGCGTACTGCAACGCCACGACGCCGTTGACCAGGAGCAATGAGATGGTCAGCGCACCGGTCGCGGCGGCCCAGAAGATCCGCAGTCGACGACTGGCGTCCTGGTGGGCGTTGGTCATCTTCGACGACAGGTTGGCCATCACCAGTGCCCCGGAGTCGGCCGAGGTGACGTAGAACAGCAGCCCGACGAAGGTGGCGATGGAGGCGATGAAGGGGAACGCCGGGTATTCGGCCAGGAAGGTGTAGAAGCCCTGCTCGGGGGTGTTCATCGCCAGGTCGCCGAACTTGGTGTTGCCCTGTCGCACCATGTCGATCGAGGAGTTACCGAAGATCGAGACCCACATCAAGATGTAGAGGAACGGAATGATCAGGGTGCCGCCGACGAACTGACGGATGGTGCGCCCGCGCGAGATACGCGCCAGGAACAGCCCGACGAAGGCCGCCCAGGCGACCCACCAGGCCCAGAAGAACAGCGTCCACAGACCCATCCAGTCGCCGGTGTCCTCGAAGGCGAAGGTCTGGAGCGTCATCTCCGGGAACAGCCGGATGAAGTCGCCCACGTTGAGCACCAGGGCGTTCAGCAGGAACGCCGTCTTGCCGGTCACCAGGATCCAGGCAGCCAGGAAGATGGCCAAGATGACGTTGAGCTGCGACAAGCGCTTGATGCCCTTGTCGACGCCCGAGACCGCCGAGATGGCGGCCGCAGTCACACCCACCACGATGATGCCGATCTGCACGGCCGTGTTCTGGGGCAGGCCGAAGAGCACGTTCATGCCGAAGTTGAGCTGTACGACGCCGATGCCGAGGGTGGTGGCGACACCGAAGATGGTGCCGAGCACCGCGGCGGTGTCGACAGCGTCACCGGCGGCGCCGTTGATCCGGTTGCCGATCAGCGGGTAGAGCGCCGAGCGGACTGCCAACGGCAGGTTCATCCGGTAGGCGAAGAAGGCCAGGGCGATGCCCATCAGCGCGTACATTCCCCAGCCGGTGATGCCGTAGTGGAACAACGTCCACACGGTGGCTTCGCGGGCGGCGTCCACCGTCTGGGCCTCGCCGGAGGGCGGGGCCAGGTATTGGGTGACGGGTTCTGCGACGGCGAAGAACATCAGGTCGGTGCCGATACCGGCGGCGAACAACATGGCCGCCCAGGAGAACGTGCCGAACTCCGGTCGCGAGTGCTCCGGACCCAGGCGGGTGGCGCCGTGCCGGGAGAAGGCCAGGTAGATCACGAACACCAGGATCGTGGTGGCCAACAAGACGTAGTACCAGCCGAACCAGTCAGTGGCCCAGGCCACGAGGGTGCCAAGAGTGGCTTCGGCATTGTCCGGGGTGATGACGCACCACAGCGTGACGGCGACGGTGATGGCCGCCACCGCGCCGACGACCACCTTGTTCACAGCAGGTGCGGGCAGGGCCGAATCATCGGCAGGTACGTCGGGGCCCTGGGCCCGGTCGGTCGTCGGGGTACTCATACTCGGCTTCCGTTGTTGTTGGGTTTGGCCACCGTGCCGGGCGCCGCGTCGTTGCGTGGGTCACCCTCGGGCCACAGCGGCATCCCCTCGCCGTGGCGGAAGTAGGGGACCTCCAGGCTAGGGAGGGGCGTGTTGCCGAGGATCAGGTCGGCGGCCTTCTCGGCCACCATCATCACCGGGGCGTAGATGTTGCCGTTGGTGACGAAGGGGAAGACCGAGGCGTCAACGACTCGAAGTCCCTCCATGCCGTGCACCCGCATCGTCTGCGGATCCACGACGCTCATCTCGTCGGTGCCCATCTTGGCGGTGCACGAGGGGTGCAGTGCCGTCTCGGCGTCTGCGGCCACCCAGTCCAGGATCTCCTGGTCGGTCTGCACGCTGGGTCCGGATGAGATCTCCCCGCCGCTGAAGGCGGAGAACGCCGGCTGCTCGAGGATGTCTCGGGCCGCACGGACCATCTCGATCCACTCGCGCCGGTCGGTCTCGGTGGAGAGGTAGTTGAACCGCAGGGCGGGATGCTTGCGGGGGTCGGTGCTGGTGATCTTGACGCTGCCACGGACGTCGGAGTACATCGGGCCGATGTGCACCTGGTAGCCGTGGCCGTCGCTGCCCGGAGCGTCGGCCGGCTTGGAGCCGTCGTAGCGGATCGCGATCGGCAGGAAGTGGAACATCTGGTTCGGGTAGGTGACCTTGTCGTTGCTGCGGATGAACCCGCCGGCCTCGAAGTGGTTGGACGCACCGACGCCGCGGCGCAGGAACATCCACTCGGCCCCGATCCGGGCCTTGTGTCGGTGCTTGAGCCAGGGAGCGATGGAGACCGGCTGCCGCGAGGCGTGCTGGATGTAGACCTCCAGGTGGTCCTGGAGGTTCTCCCCCACACCTGGCAGGTCGTGCACGACGTCGATACCGAGCGCGCGCAGTTCCTCGGCGTTGCCGATGCCGGAGAGTTGCAACAGTTGGGGGGTGTTGATGGCTCCGCCACACAAGATCACTTCGCGGGCCTCGACCGAGCGGCGTACCTTGCCGGCACGCAGGTAGTCGACGCCGGTGACGCGCTTGCCCTCGGTGCGCAGGCCGGTGACCAATGCGAGGGTGTGGACGGTGAGGTTCTTGCGCTTCATCACCGGGTGCAGGTAGGCGCGACTGGCACTGAGTCGGCGGCCGCGGTGCACGTTGCGGTCGAACTTCGCAAAGCCTTCCTGGCGGTAGCCGTTCACGTCGTCGGTGAGCGGGTGGCCGGCCTGCTGCACGGCCTCGAAGAAGGCGCCGAACAGCGGGGAGGTCGCCGGGCCGCGTTCGAGTACGAGTGGACCGGAGCCGCCGCGCCAGGCGTCGGGGCCGGCCAGGCAGGTCTCCATCCGCTTGAAGTAGGGCAGACAGTGCGCGTAGTCCCACTGCTCCATGCCGGGCTCGGCGGCCCAGCGCTGGAAGTCCATGGGGTTGCCGCGCTGGAAGATCATTCCGTTGATGGACGACGAACCCCCCAGCACCTTGCCGCGGGCGTGGAAGACGCGTCGGCCGCCCATGTGCGGCTCCGGCTCGGACTGGTAGCGCCAGTCGTAGAGCGGGTTGCCGATCGGGTAGGGAAGTGCGGCCGGCATGTTGATGAAGGGGTCGATCTTGAGGTCGCTGCGCCCGGCCTCGAGCACGAGGACACTGGTCTCGGGGTCGGCGCTCAGCCGGTTGGCGAGCGCCGACCCGGCGGAACCGCCCCCGACGATGACGTAGTCGTAGACCTTCGGGGTGCTCATGCCTGCTCCTCCGTGTCGGCCCCGAACCAGTGTTGCGGGGCGGGGCGGGTGTTGTGCCAGATGTGTTTGGTCTCGCGGTATTCGGCCAACCCGGCCAGCCCGAGCTCGCGCCCGACTCCGCTCTGCTTGTAGCCGCCCCACTCGGCCTGCGGTACGTAGGGGTGGTGGTCGTTGATCCAGATGGTGCCGTGCCGGAGTCGGCGGGCCACTCGTTCGGCGCGGCCCGCGTTCTCGGTCCACACGGCGCCGGCCAGGCCGTAGATGGTGTCGTTGGCCAGGGCGACCGCGGCGTCCTCGAGAGCGTCGGAGTCGGACCCGGTGAAGGTCTCCACCGTGAGCACGGGGCCGAAGGACTCGTCCTGGACGCAGGACATCGACGTGGTGCAGCCGTCGAGGATCGTCGGGGGGTAGTAGAACCCGTCGTCGTAGCCGGG
>JARICB010000332.1 GCA_029264225.1 Nocardioides sp.
AATCCGGCACCGGTGATCATCGCCAGGTCGAGGTCCTCCGGAGCAGCCACGACGCCTTCGTCGAGCATCAGGCGAGCCTCCTCGGCGAGACCGGAGAGCACCTTGGTCCGGACGTCCGCTGCGGTGAGTACGACGGGGTCTGACGGCGTCTCGAGCAGCGCCTCGACCTCGGGGTCGAGGGTGCCGTCGGGACCGTAGTACCCCGGCTTCTTCGCAGCCACCACACGCTCGAGCGCGGGGGAGACGTAGAAGCGATCCGGGAAGGCGCGAGCCAGGGTCTCGTTGTTGTGCAGCGCGATCGCTGGTCCGACGAGCGAGAGCAACATGAACGGCGGCATTGGGGCAACGCCGGCAAAGGCACTGTCCGCGACGGCGATCGGGGTGCCTTCGTCGACGATCCGACCGACCTCGCCCATGAAGCGCCCGAGCAGGCGGTTGACGATGAACGAGGGGCTGTCCTTGACCAGGATGGTGGTCTTCTTCAGCGCCTTGCCGGTGGCGAACGCCGTCGCCAGCGTCGCGTCGTCGGTCTGCTCGCCCCTGACGATCTCGAGCAGCGGCATCACGGCGACGGGGTTGAAGAAGTGGAAGCCCACGACCCGCTCGGGGTGCTTGAGGTCGCTGGCCATCTCGGTGATGGAGAGTGACGAGGTGTTGGTCGCCAGTACGCACTCCGGGGAGACCACTGCCTCGACGTCGGCGAAGACGGTCTTCTTGACCGACATCTCCTCGAAGACGGCTTCGATCACGAAGTCGGCGTCACCGAAGGCGGCCTGCTTGTCCGTGGCACCGGAGACCAGGGCCTTGTGCCGGTTGGCCTTGTCCTGGTTGTAGCCGCGGCCCTTGGCGAGCAGCTTGTCGATCTCGGCGTGTACGTAGGCGACACCCTTGTCCGCCCGCTCCTGGTCGAGGTCGGTCAGCACGACCGGCACCTCCAGGCGGCGGATGAAGAGCAGCGCGAACTGCGAGGCCATCAGCCCGGCACCGACGATGCCGACCTTGGTGACGGGGCGCGCCAGCTTCCGGTCGGGGGCGCCGGCCGGCCGCTTGGCCCGCTTCTGCACCAGGTCGAAGGCGTAGAGGCTGGCGATCAGCTCCGGCGTCTTCGACATCGCCTCGAGGGCGTCGTCCTCGGCAGCAAAGCCAGCATCGCGGTCGGCATCGCGGGCGCCCGCGATCAGTGCGAGCGCCTGCCGAGCCGCGGGGGAGGCGCCACCGGTCTTGCTGGCCACGATCCCCTCGCCGCGGGTGATCGCGTCATCCCAGGCCTGGCCCTTGTCGAGCGCCGGGCGGTCGACAACGATCTGACCCGACAACACGGCCGCGGCCCAGAGCAGCGACTGCTCGAGGAAGTCGGCACCGGAGAAGACGGCGTCGGCCAGACCGAACTCGTAGGCTGCCTGTCCCCCCAGGGTCTTGCCGTTGTTGAGCGGGTTCTCCAAGATCAGCGTGACTGCCTTGTCGGCACCCACGAGGTGGGGCACCAGGTAGGCGCCGCCCCAACCCGGGACCAGGCCGAGCATGACCTCGGGCAGCCCGAGTGCCGGCGCCGAGTCGCAGACGGTGCGGTAGGTGCAGTGCAGGGCCACTTCGAGGCCGCCGCCGAGAGCGAGGCCGTTGATGAAGCCGAACGAGGGCTTGTGGCCGTCCTGGAGCTTGCGGAAGACCGCGTGACCGAGCTCTGCCACCAGGCGTACGGCGTCGGGGCCGCCGCCCTGGATCGAGGTGAGGTCGGCTCCGGCAGCCAGGATGAACGGCTTGCCGGTCACCGCCAGTGCCGTGACCCGGTCGTCGGCGAGGGCGGCATCGATGGCCGCGTTGAGGGCGAGCAGCGACCGTGGGCCGAACGTGTTCGGCTTGGTGTGGTCCTCGCCGTTGTCCAGCGTGATCAGGCCGATGGTGTGGCCGCCCACTGTCACGTTGCGCAGCAGGGCCTGCGTCACCCGCTCGGTGTCGGAGGAGATCTCCTCGGCGCGGGCCAGGAGGGTGGTGAGGTCGTTCATCAGTTGGACTCCTTGCTCTCGAGCGGGTTCGACACGTGGTGCGGGTTCTCCCAGATCACGGTGCCGCCCATTCCGATACCGATGCACATAGTGGTGAGGCCGTACCGGACATCGGGACGCTGTTCGAACGTGCGGGCCAGTTGGGTCATCAGGCGCACGCCCGAGGAGGCCAGCGGGTGGCCCATCGCGATCGCTCCACCGAACGGGTTGACGCGCTCGTCGTCGTCGGCGATGCCGAAGTGCTCGAGGAAGGCGAGCACCTGCACGGCGAACGCCTCGTTGACCTCGAAGGCCTCGATGTCATCGATGGTGAGACCGGCCTGCTTGAGCGCCTTCTCCGTGGCCGGGATCGGCCCGGCGCCCATGACCTCGGGCTCCACACCGACGAACGAGTAGGACACCAGCCGCATCTTGATTGGCAGGCCGAGGGCTCGTGCGGTCTCCTCGTCGGCCAGCAGTGCTGCGGTGGCGCCGTCGTTGATGCCCGCCGCGTTGCCGGCGGTCACGTTGCCGTGGGAGCGGAACGGAGTCTTGAGCTTGG
>JARICB010000257.1 GCA_029264225.1 Nocardioides sp.
CGGCCACCGACTCGACCACGGCGCGGGCGATCTCGGCCTCGTCGAGGTCGGCAGTGTCACGACCCACGAGGTGAGTCAGGCGCTGCCGAGCACCCGGCAGATCACCGGCAGCCAGGTGGGTATGGACGGCGGCCGCCTCCCGGCCCAGGGACCGCTCTCCCAGCACGACCCAGGTCGCGGCAGCGGTCAGACCAGCGCGCGCCACCGGCCCGCTCGCGCACCGCTCCGCACCGACCCCGAGCACCACGCTCGCGCCGACCAGCAGCACTGTGTGCACGACGCCTCGGCCCCGCGAGTCGGCATACAGACGGTCTTCGAGGGCCTGGGCGAGGGCACCGAACCCGGCGACGGGATGGCAGCGGCGCGGGTCGCCGAACAGTCGGTCGGCGCCGTAGCCCAGCAGCAGCCCGACGGCGCGGGCGGTGGCCTGTCGCGTCGCCATCAGCAGGTCGCTGCGAGTCGTTGCTCAAGGACCCGGTCGATGGTGGTGAGCAGCTGATCGGTCGTTGCCTCGGGGCGTACGGCGATCCGTACCCAGGTGGCATCGAGGCCGGGAAACGTGTCGGCCCGACGGACGGCGATCCCGGCATTACGCAGGGCCAGTCGCACGTGGCCGAGCCGGGCCAACACGAACGGTGCCCTCGACGTGACGTGCTCGATGCCGCGCTCACGCAGCCCGGCGACGAGGTGCTTGCGCCACCGGCCGATCTCGAGGGCTCGCGATTCCGACTCCGCGACGGCCCGCGTAGCCGTGCAGGCGACGATGGCAGCGACGGCCGGCCCGGCGACCGACCACGGCGTCTGGAGTCGGGCGAGGTCGCCGACGACCCGCGGGTCACCGGTGACGTAGCCCGTGCGGATGCCCGGGATCGACCAGTGCTTGGTCAGGCTGCGAATGACGAGCAGACCGTCGAGGCGCTCACGGACCAGCGACTCCGCCTCGCCGGGCACGGCGTCCATGAAGGCCTCGTCGACCACGACGAGACGACCCGGTCGACACAGGCTCGCAACGACGTCTGCCGGATGCAGCACCCCGGTCGGGTTGGTGGGGTTGCCGAGCACGACCAGGTCGCCATCCTGCGGCACGGCCTCGGGGTCGAAGGTGAACCCGTTGTCGGGGCGACACAGCACGGTCGTGACCCGGCGGCCCGCCTGCTCCAGCGCGGCATGCGGCTCGGTGAACTGCGGGTGCACCACGACCGGGCGCTGCCAGGCTCGCAGCCGGGCGACCAGAGTAAATGCCTCGGCCGCCCCGGCGGTCGGCAGCACCTCCGTCGACGGCCGACCCAGGTGCTCGGCGAGCGCGGTCCGCGCGGGCTCGGCATCGGGGTAGGCCGTGTCGTCGATCGCGGCGTGCAGTGCCTCATCGAGCCACGTCGGGCGTTCTCGGGAGTACACATTGACGGCCAGGTCGAGCAGCCCGGCTCGGGCCTCGACGTCGCCGTGGTGACGCAACGGGTCGAGCAGCACCTCCGCTTCGGCCACCACCTCCTCGACCACGGACACCGGCAGCGCCGGCTCGTGCGGGAGCGCGCGGTGGGCGGCGTCGGCGAACCGCTGGGCGAGCAGCGGATGCCCGGCCCAGTGCACGTGCAGATAGGAGGCGTGCCAGGTGTCGGTGGCGAAACCGACCGGCTCGCCGTCGATCTCCCACGCCGGCCGTTCGCCAGCCTCGACCGAGGTACTGGTGCGGTGGAACTCGTGCCCGGTGACCTGCTCGCCTGTCCGTGTGAGCAGCGAGTCGTTGAGCGCGATCGCCCGGGGGTAGCGCAGCGTGAGCCGCTTCGTCATCGTTGCGCTGACCGGCACGACACCGGCCATGTCGACCCCGTCGAGGGTCTCGGCGAGGTAGAGCAGCCCGGCGCACTCGGCCACCGTCGGCACCCCGGCGTCGACTGCGCGGCCCAGGTCTCCGATCAGGCTCCGGTTGGCGGCCAGCTCCGCGGCGTACACCTCGGGGAAGCCGCCGCCGAGGTAGATGCCCTGCGTGCCGGCAGGCAGCGCGAGGTCGGTTAACGGGTCGAACACGACGACGTCGCACCCGGCTGCGGTCAGCAGTTCCTCGGTCTCGGGATAGCGGAAGGTGAACGCACGGCCACCGGCCAGGGCGACGACCGGGCGACCCGACCCTGCGGCGTGCACCTCGTCGTGGGGCGACCACGGCGTCGAGTCGAGGTCGGGAGCCGACCGGGCGACGTCGAGCAGCGCGTCGAGATCGAGGTGGCGGGCCACCTGCTCCCCTAGTCGCTCGAGCATCCGCACCGAATCAGGCCGCTCGGCGGCAGTCACGAGCCCCAGGTGACGCGAGGGCGTGGCCAGTGCCTCGTCTCGGGGCAGCACCCCGAGCACCGGGAGTGCTACCCGCTCCAGCGAGCGGATGATCTCGGCGACGTTGCGCTGTGAGCCGGCGCTGTTGAGGACGACGCCGGCGATGCGGACGGCCGGGTCGTAGGCCGCCATCCCGGCCGCGACCGCCGCCGCCGACCGCGACTGGCGGGCCACGTCGAGGACGAGCACGACCGGGCTCTGCGTAAGCGTGGCGACGTGGGCGGTCGAGGCGAAGCCGTCGGTGCCGAGCCGTCCGTCGTGCAGGCCCATCACGCCCTCGATGATCGCCACGTCGGCGCCCGCTGCCCCGTGCAGCAGCAGCGGCACGATGCGGTCCACGCCGACCAGGTGTGGGTCGAGGTTGCGACCCGGGCGTCCGGAGGCGAGGGCGTGGTAGCCGGGATCGATGTAGTCGGGGCCGACCTTGTGGCCGCTGACCTGGTGCCCGGCGACGCGCAGCGCCGCGAGCAGCCCGGTCGCGATGGTGGTCTTGCCCTGGCCGGTCGAGGGTGCGGCGATCACGAGCCGGGGCAGGGTCACCACTCGATGCCCTTCTGGCCCTTCTGTCCGGCATCCATCGGGTGCTTGATCTTGGTCATCTCGGTAACGAGGTCGGCGACCTCGATCAACCGCGGGTCGGCGTTGCGGCCGGTGATGACGACGTGCTGGGCGCCCGGACGTGAACGCAGCGTCTCGACCACGTCGTCGACATCTACCCAGCCCCACTTCATCGGGTAGGTGAACTCGTCGAGGATCAGGAGATCGTGGGTCTCCGCGGCCAGCCGGCGCTTGATCTCCTGCCAGCCCTCGATCGCTGCGGTGGCGTGGTCCTCGTCGTCGCCCTGTTTGCGGGTCCACGACCAGCCCGCGCCCATCTTGTGCCACTCGACCGGCCCGCCCTCGCCGGTCTCCTCGTGCAGGCGACCGAGTCGTTCGAGGACGGTCTGCTCGCCGATGCGCCACTTGGCCGACTTCACGAACTGGAAGACCCCGACCCGCCAGCCCTGGTTCCAGCCGCGCAGGCCGATCCCGAAGGCGGCGGTCGACTTCCCCTTGCCGTCGCCGGTGTGGACCACCACCAGAGGTCGGTTGCGGCGCTGGCGGGTGGTGAGCCCGTCGTTGGGTACGACGCTCGGCTGGCCCTGCGGCATCAGGCCACCCCGCTCAGGTCGAAGGACGTGTGGCTGTGCACGGTTCCGGTCAGCGCTTCGGCGCTGACCTCGTCGACGGGCAGGTGCTCGGCACCGAGCAGCACCGCCAGTGTGGCCGCGAGACCGAGTCGCAGTGGTCCGCTCTCGCCGTCGATGACGACGGTGCTCACCTGCAGACCCGCGACGTGCTGGGCAGCCTGCACGGAGCGGGTCACCGCGTCCTTGCCGTCGGTGGCACGGCCGTCGGTCACCACGACCAGGAGCGGACGTAGCCGTGGGTCGCGCAGCCGCTCCCGCTGGAGCACGCGCGCTGCCTCGAGCAGCCCGGCTGCCAGCGGCGTACGCCCCCCGGCGGGCAGCTCCTCGAGTCGTGCGGCCGCGATCTCGACCGAATGCGTCGGTGGCAGCACCAGCTCGGCGCTCGTGCCCCTGAAGGTGATCAGCCCGACCTTGTCACGGCGGCGGTAGGCATCGAGCAACAGCGAGAGGATCGCGGTCTTGACTTGGCTCATCCGGCGGCGCGCCGCCATCGACCCGGAGGCATCGACGCAGAAGAGCACCAGGTTGGCCTCGCGGCCCTCGCGCACGGCGACCCGCAGATCCTCGGAGCGGATGTCGACGCGACCGCCCCTGCGTCCTCGCGCTGGCTGCTGGCCGGCCGCCGCAAGCAGCGTCTCGACCAGGTGCAGAGAACCGTTGGTGCCGGGGGTCGCTGCGATGCGACGTCCACTGCGGGCCAAGGCTCGACTGCGTCGACCGGCGGCACCCTCGCCCAGACCCTGGACGGTCAACAGCTTGGGGCGGTACGCCGCGGCAGTGCTCACCACCGAGCCGGGCCCCTCAGCCGTGGCAGGTCCAGGCGCGGGCAGCTCTGCCTCGGCAGCATCCGGCGCAGGCTCTCCCGGGTCGACCATCGGGTCGGACTGCCCCGTGGGTTCCGGACCGTCGCCAGAGTCGGACGGGTCGGAGGGCGCGGACGGGTCTGGCCCCTCGGCGGAATCGGCGGGGTCGGTCGAGTCGGAGGAATCCGACTGGTCGTCCGGTGTCGGATCGTCGGGAGCCGGGCCCTCCGGTGGCTCCGGTGGCTCCGGCGGCAGCTCGTCGTCTCCGAGCACCTGGTCGAGCAGCTCCTCGTCGAGGCCGGGGGCATCGAACGGGTTCCGCCGCCGCCGGTGCGGCAGCGAGAGCTGGGCGGCGCGGCGGATGTCGGAGCGGGTGACCTCGTCGCGACCCGCCCAGGCGGCGTGCGCGGCGGCGGTGCGGGCGGTGACGATGTCGGCACGGAGTCCGTCGACCTCGAAGGCTGCGCAGATCTCGGCGATCTTGAGCAGGGCGGAGTCGCTCAGCCGTACCTTGGCCAGGTGCTCGCGGGCGGTCTCGACGCGCTCGGTCAACGACGCGTCGAGGTCGCGGTAGCGCTCGCTGAAGGCGACCGGGTCGGTGTCGTAGGCCATCCGGCGGCGTACGACCTCGGCGCGCAGCGCCGGTTCGCGCGGGGCTGCGACTTCGACGGTCAACCCGAAGCGGTCCAGCAGTTGCGGTCGGAGCTCGCCCTCCTCGGGGTTCATGGTGCCGATCAGCACGAACCGGGCGGCGTGTTCGACCGAGACCCCGTCACGCTCGATGGTGACCTGGCCCATCGCGGCCGCATCGAGCAGCAGGTCGACGAGGTGGTCGTGGAGCAGGTTGACCTCGTCGACGTAGAGGATGCCGCGGTGGGCGCGAGCGAGCAGGCCGGGCTCGTACTCCACCTTGCCGTGGGACAGCGCACGCTCCAGATGCAGCGACCCGAGCACCCTGTCCTCGGTCGCGCCGACGGGCAGTTCGACCAGCCGGACCGCCCGGGTCGTCACCTCCGCGTCGGCGGCGAAGGGACCGTCGGGTGAGACTGCGGCTGGATCGTTCGGGTCGATCGAGAAGCGGTCGGCGGGGTGGACGTCGACATGCGGAAGCACGCCGGCCAGCGCCCGCACGGCGGTCGACTTGGCCGTGCCCTTCTCACCGCGCACCAGGACACCACCGATCTCCGGGGCGATCGTGGTCAGGACAAGGGCCAGGCCCATGTCGTCGAGGGCGTCGACCTCGCAACCGAGGACGGCAGAAAATGGGTATTGCTGAGGCATTTGAGGCTCCCGCTCACTTCGCCATGACTATGGACGGACGCGAGGCCGGTCTTCGGACTTGTCAGATCCCCGATCGTGCAAGGGCCTGATTCACCGCAGCGGGCCTGTGCCGGATTCTCACCGGCTTCCCAGATTCTTCCCGTCGACCATGGCGCACCGTTTCCGATGGCCGAGTCGTTGGGACACCTCGTGCCAGGGATGACGATAGCCTGCCTTCCCGTGCCTGCCTCGCCCCGTCCACCATCGCCGAAAGTGACGGTCGTCGGGATCGGCGCCGAGGGTTGGTCGGGGCTCCCCGCTCCGCACCGAGACCTGCTCACCCGGGCCACCGTCGTGATCGGCGGGGCGCGGCATCTCGACCTGCTGCCCGACCTGCCGGGCCAACGCCGAGTGCCGTGGCCGTCCCCCTTGCGTGCGGGTCTCGGCGCCTTCCTGTCCAGCCTGAGTGCCGACCTCGATACCGGACGCGTGGTCGCGCTCGCCTCCGGCGACCCGCTCGTCTCGGGCATCGGCTCCACACTGGTCGAGCACCTCGGCAGCGACCACGTGGTCCTCCATCCCGCGGTCTCCTCCATCGCCCTGGCACGGGCACGACTTGGGTGGCCGGCCGAGAGCTGTGTCGTGGTCAGCCTGGTCGGGCGCGACCCCGCTCTCGTGCTCCGCGAGCTCGCGCCGGGACGCCGGGTGCTGGTGTTGTCCTCGGACGAGCTCACCCCCGCCCAGCTGGCCTCGCTCCTGACCGAGAGGGGCTACGGCGCCAGCATGCTCCATGTCTTGGGCGACCTCGGCGCCCCCGACGAGACGCACACCACCGGCTCCGCTGCCACTTGGTCGGCGTGCTCTCCTCGCTTGCACGTGCTGGCCCTGGAACTGGTCGGCCCGGGCCTGCTCGGGTGGTCGGCCGGGTTGCCCGACGACGCCTTCGAGCACGACGGCCAGCTCACCAAGCGCGATCTGCGGGCCTCGGCCCTGGCCCGGCTCGCCCCGAAGCCCGGCGAGCACCTC
>JARICB010000015.1 GCA_029264225.1 Nocardioides sp.
GTCGACGCCGTGCAAAGTGTCGGCTTCCCTGCCCCGCATGGTGAAGCAACGGCGCAGGAAGCAACGGCGCAGGGAAGCAACGGCGCAGGGAAGCAACGGCGCAGGAAGCAACGGTGCAGGGAAGCAACCGCGGTCAGCCCTCGTGTCGCAACCACACCGTCGCGAGGGGCGGTACGACGATCTGCGCGTGGGCCGGCTGTCCGAGATGCTCGCCGGCCACGGCGGAGACGACGCCCAGGTTGCCGACACCGGAGCCGGTGTAGGCCTCGGCGTCGGTATTGAGGATCTCTCGCCACGTTCCGGTCGACGGCAGCGCGAGTCGGTAGTCCTCGTGGGGAGTGCCCGCGAAGTTGGCCACGCAGACGACGTCGGGCTCACCGGGGGAGCGGCGAACGAAGGAGAAGACGCTGCGGCCCGCATCGTTGGCATCGAGCCAGCCGAACCCTTCGTCGGCGTTGTCGCGACCCCACAGTGCGCCGGAGTCGGTGTAGGCGCGGTTCATGTCGCGCACCATGGCGTGTACGCCGGAGTGTTCGGGGTGATCGAGCAGCCACCAGTCGAGCTCCCGGGCCTCGGCCCACTCCGATTCCTGGCCGAACTCGCAGCCCATGAAGAGCAGTTGCTTGCCGGGGTGGGCCCACATGTAGGCGAGGTAGGCCCGCAGGCTGGCCAGTTGCTGCCAACGGTCGCCGGGCATCTTGCGCAGCAACGAGCCCTTGCCGTGCACGACCTCGTCGTGGCTGATCGGGAGCACGTAGTTCTCGGTAAAGGCGTAGACGAGGGAGAACGTCATCTGGCCGTGGTGGTGGCTGCGGTAGAGCGGGTCCTTCTCCACGTAGTTGAGCGAGTCGTGCATCCAGCCCATGTTCCATTTGAAGCCGAAGCCGAGCCCGCCCTCACTCGTCGGCCCGGTGACCCCGGGCCAGGAGGTCGACTCCTCGGCGATCGTGACGACACCAGGCAGCCGCTTGTAGACGGTGGCGTTCATCTCTTGGAGGAACTGGACGGCCTCCAGGTTCTCCCGACCGCCGAACTTGTTGGGCGTCCACTCGCCCTGCTCGCGGGCGTAGTCGAGGTAGATCATCGAGGCCACGCCGTCGACGCGCAGACCGTCGGCGTGGAACTCCTCGAGCCAGTAGATCGCGTTGGCGTAGAGGAAGTTGCGCACCTCGTGCCGACCGAAGTTGAAGATGTGGGAGCCCCACTCCTTGTGCCAGCCACGCTGCGGGTTGGGGTCCTCGTAGAGGGGGGTGCCGTCGAAGTTGGCCAGCGCCCACTCGTCGGTGGCGAAGTGCCCGGGCACCCAGTCGAGGATGACCGCGATGCCGGCCTGGTGCAGCTTATCGATCAGCCGCTTGAGGCCGTCGGGGTCGCCGAAGCGCGCATCCGGCGCGAAGTAAGAGTTGACGTGGTAGCCCCACGAGCCACCGAACGGGTGCTGCATGACGGGCATGAACTCGACGTGGCTGAAGCCCAGGTCGACGACGTAGGGCACCAACGTGTCGGCGAGGTCGTCCCACGAGTAGATCTCGCCGGAGAAGTGATTGCGCCAGGACGCCAGGTGCACCTCGTAGGTCGACATCGCCTCGTCGACCGGCTGCTTCGTACGTCGTGCGGCCAGCCAAGCGTCGTCGTTCCACTCGTGCTGGGAGTCCCACACCACCGAAGCCGTCTGCGGCGGCTTCTCGGCATAGAACGCCACCGGGTCGGCCCGGTCCACCCAGACGCCCTCGGGGGTGCGCAGCCGGAACTTGTACTGCTCACCGACACCGACACCGGCGACGTGGACGTGCCACACCCCGGACTCGCCGACCCGTGCCATCGGGTGCTGGGCCCCGTCCCAACCGGACCACGATCCGGCGACCTGGACCTCCAGCGCCGACGGCGCCCAGACTCGGAACGACGTACCGGAGCTCTCGACGTGTGCCCCGAGCACCGTCCACAGCTCCTCGTGCCGGCCCTCGTGGATCAGGTGGATGTCGAGCTCGCCGGGGGCGTGGGCCTCGGGCGTGGGATGTGTGTCCGTCATGACGACTCCGTCCTGGCCAGGGCGGCGAGCGGGATCGCGAGCCATCCGGGCCGATTGCGTGCCTCGTAGACCGTTTCGTAGACGGCCTTGTCGGCCTCGTAGGCCTTGAGCAGGACCAGCTCGTCGGACTCGAGGCCACGACCACCGGCATAGGCATCGAGGAAGGCGGCACGGTTGCGGTCGGCCCACTCGGTTGCTCGGTAGGCCAGTTGGTCGGCCTCGTTGGGGGAGTCGGCCTGGAAGCTGGTCATCGCCACGACGCCGGGGGCGTAGCCGAAGGACCGCAGCATCCCGGCAACGTCACGCCAGGGTGAGTCGGGCAGGAGCCGTTCGGCCAGCGGCTTGGTCGGCTCGCCTTCGAAGTCGACGATCTTCCAGCCCTTGACCGTGCGCAGGGTCTGACCCAGGTGCAGGTCGCCGTGGATCCGCTGCACCCGGATGGCGTCGAGGCCGCGCACCTTGTCGAACGTGGCCCGGAGCACGCTCTCGTGGTCGGCGAGTTGGGGTACGACGTCGAGGGCGGCGTCGAGGCGCCTGTGCATGGCTGCGGAGAGCTCGGCGGTGGCGAGTGCGTCGCGGGTCTCGACCGGGAAGTGCTCGGCCAGTGCGGCGTGCACCTCGGCCAGCGCCTCGCCGAGACGGATGCTCTCGCCAGCGAAGTCGCCGCCGACCTCCTCGGCATGCAGGTCGGCCTCGGCGAACAGGTTGCGGACGCTGGACAGGGCCAGGTCCCAGCCGTCGCTGCCGGTGCGGAGGAACTGCTGCAGCAAGGCCAGCTGGATGGTGGAGTCGGTCTCCTCATCGACCAGATCGAGCCAGCCGTAGAGGGCTGCCACGTGGTCGGATCCGGCCTCCGTCAGCACCTGGTGGATCGCGATGTCGGGGTTCACGCCCGGGGTGACCTTGCGGAAGATCTTCATCAGCGAGTCTTCGCCGAAGGCGACCGAGGAGTTGGACTGCTCGCCGCTGAAGAGCGTGGAGTGGGACTCGAGGTCGAATTCGTGGCCGGGCAGCCGGTGGAAGGCCAGCCCCCCGCGCATCGACGGCTCCCCATCGGCCGCTGCGAACGCAGCGAGCCACAGTGCCATCGACTCCCGATCGTGGAGTGCGTCGTAGACGAACGCCCGACCGAAGTCGGCGTCCTCCCACTCACCGACCAACGCGTGTGCGAGCCGCTCCTGCGGATGGACGTAGTAGGCCAGGGGCAGTTGGTAGAGGTCGAGCTCGCCCGTGTCGTAGGTGATCGTGGCCAGCTCGATGGCTACGCGTAGGTCACCCGGGGGGTCGGGCAGTTCGCCGACGCGTCGCAGCGAGGTCAGCGTCCACTCGCGACCCTTCCCGCCGAACCAGCGGGCCTGGTCGATGAAGTCCTGGACCATCTCGATCATGCGAGCTCCTCGTATTGGACTGCCTGCGACTCTCCCGGGGTCAGGCGCAGCCACATGAAGCCATGGCCACCGAGCGTCAAGAGGTAGGGCAGCTCGCCGATGGCCGGGAACGGCACGCCGCCGAGCAGCTCGACCGGCACCATGCCCTCCCAGCGGCGCAGGTCCAGCTCGACCGGCTGGGCGAACTGCGACAGGTTGTTGACGCACAGGATGACGTCGTCACCCGAGTCGTCGGAGTGCTCGCGCATGTAGGAGAGCACGCTGGGGTTGGAGCCACCCAGGTCGGTGAACGAGCCCAGCCCGAAGGCCGGGTGGCGTCGGCGGGCATGAACCATCCGGCGGGTCCAGTGCAACAGCGAGGAGGAGTTCTCCAGTTGCGCCTCCACGTTGACCGACTGATAGCCGTAGACCGGGTCCTGGTTGGCGGGCAGGTGCAGCCGACCGGGGGTCGCCGCGGAGAAGCCCGCGTTGCGGTCGGGCGTCCACTGCATCGGCGTCCGTACGCCATCGCGGTCACCGAGCCAGATGTTGTCGCCCATGCCGATCTCGTCGCCGTAGTAGAGGACGGGGGATCCGGGCAGCGACAGCAGGAGGGCGGTGAAGAGCTCGATGCGGTTGGTGTCGTTGTCGAGCAGCGGCGCCAGCCGTCGACGGATGCCGATGTTGGCCTTCATCCGCGGGTCGGTGGCGTATTCGGACCACATGTAGTCGCGGTCCTCGTCGGTGACCATCTCCAGGGTCAGTTCGTCGTGGTTGCGCAGGAAGATGCCCCACTGGCAGCCGTCCGGGATGGCCGGGGTCTGCTCGAGGATCTCCGAGATGGGAAAGCGTGACTCGCGGCGTACGGCCATGAAGATGCGCGGCATGACCGGGAAGTGGAAGGCCATGTGGCACTCGTCGCCGCCGACCTCGGGGTCACCGAAATATTCCACCACGTCGGCCGGCCACTGGTTGGCCTCGCACAGCAGCACCCGGCCCGGGTAGTTGTCGTCGACGAAGCGGCGACACTTGCGCAGGAACTCGTGGGTCTCGGGCAGGTTCTCACCGTTGGTGCCGGGACGCTCGTAGAGGTAGGGCACCGCGTCGAGACGGAAGCCGTCCAGCCCCATGTCGAGCCAGAAGGCCATCGCCTCCAACATCGCGTCGTGCACGGCCGGGTTGTCGAAGTTGAGGTCGGGCTGGTGGTGGAAGAACCGGTGCCAGAAGTATTGCTGGCGCACTGGATCCCAGGTCCAGTTCGACGGCTCGGTGTCGACGAAGATGACCCGCGCCTCCTCGTAGAGGTCGTCGGTGTCGGACCAGACGTAGAAGTCGCCGTAGGGACCCTCGGGGTCCGAGCGGCTGGCCTGGAACCACGGGTGGGCATCACTCGTGTGGTTCATGACGAAGTCGACGATGACCCGGATGCCGCGCACGTGGCACGCGTCGAGGAACTCGTGGAAGTCCTCGGTGGTGCCGCATTCGGGCAGGATGCCGGTGTAGTCGGCGACGTCGTAGCCACCGTCGCGCAGCGGCGAGGTGAAGAACGGCGGCACCCAGAGGCAGTCCACGCCGAGCCACTGGAGGTAGTCGAGCTTCTCGATCAGCCCCTGGAAGTCGCCGGTGCCGTCGCCGTTGGAGTCGCGGAAGGAACGAACGAGGACTTCGTAGAAGACGGCCGTCTTGAACCAGTCGGGCTCACTGTTGAGAACCTTCCTGGCCTCGTGGGCGTTGGTGGGCAGCGGTGCCTCGCTCAACGGGGCCTCCTGATCGTGATGATGTGGGCGGGTTCGTGGCCGGGGTCGAGCCGAACGAAGTTGTGCTGGTTCCAGCTCCAGTCAGCCCCGGTGAGCTCGTCGTGGGCCACGAACGAGTCGTGCCAGCCGAGTCCGAGCGCGGGCATGTCGAGATGCAGCATCGTTTCGCGGGTGGCGTGCGGGTCGAGGTTGACGACAACGATGATCACGTCGTCGTCGGCGCGCTTGCTGAACACGAGCACCGAGTCGTCGTCGCTGTGGTGGATCGTCACGTTGCGCAGCAGTTGGAGTGGGCGGTGCTGGTGGCGGATCTCGTTGAGCCGGGTGAGGTACGGCGCCAGGGTGCGTTCGTCCTCGGCAGCGGCGTCCCAGTCCCGGATCCGGATCTGATACTTCTCCGAGTCCAGATACTCCTCGGAGCCGGGCCGGACGGCGACGTGCTCGAACAGCTCGTAGCCGGCATAGACCCCCCAGCTCGGCGAACCGCAGGCGGCGAGCACGGCGCGGATCTTGAAGGCCGCCGGGCCGCCGTACTGCAGGAAGCTGTGCAGGATGTCGGGAGTGTTGACGAAGAAGTTGGGCCGCATCAGGTGGTCGGACTCGCTGGCCACCTCGGTGAGGTAGGACTCCAACTCCTGCTTGGTCGTGCGCCACGTGAAGTAGGTGTAGCTCTGGTGGTAGCCGACCGCGCCGAGGCCGTGCATCATCGCGGGGCGGGTGAACGCCTCGGAGAGGAACAGCACGTCCGGGTCGGTGCGACGGATCTCGGCCAGCAGCCACTCCCAGAAGACCAGCGGCTTGGTGTGCGGGTTGTCGACGCGGAAGATCCGCACCCCGTGCGACATCCAGAGCTTCACGACCCGCATCACCTCTCGGCAGATGCCGGTCGGGTCGTTGTCGAAGTTCATCGGGTAGATGTCCTGGTACTTCTTCGGCGGGTTCTCCGCGTAGGCGATCGTGCCGTCGGCCCGGGTAGTGAAGAACTGCGGGTGGGTGGTGACCCAGGGGTGGTCCGGGGCGGCCTGCAGAGCCAGGTCGAGGGCAACCTCGATGCCGAGTTCGCCGGCGCGGGCGACGAAGGCGTCGAAGTCCTCGAAGGTGCCGAGCTCGGGGTGGATCGCGTCGTGGCCGCCATCCTTGCTCCCGATGGCCCACGGTGAGCCGGGGTCGTCGGGGCCCGGGGTCAGGGTGTTGTTGGGGCCCTTGCGGTTGACCTCCCCGATGGGATGGATCGGCGGCAGGTAGATGACGTCGAAGCCCATGGCGGCCACGGCGTCGAGCCGCTTGGTGGCGGTGGCGAAGGTGCCGCTGATGACGGTGCCGCTCACCTTGTCGCGGGTCGCGCCTTCGGAGCGGGGGAAGAACTCGTACCAGGAGCTGAAGAGGGCACGCTCCCGGTCGGCGTAGAGCCGGTAGGGGCCCTCGACGGTGATGAGTTCGCGCAGCGGGTGCGTGGCCAGTACGTCGCGCAGTTCGGGGCTCTGGAGCACGGCGAGGCGGGCCTCGACCGGGCGTTGGTCGTCGGCGGCGGCCTGAGTGCCGCCGCT
>JARICB010000086.1 GCA_029264225.1 Nocardioides sp.
TCGAAGGCAGCCGCTCGCGTGTCCAGCAGTTCCAGGGCGTCGTGATCCGCGTCCACGGTTCGGGCGTCGGCCGCACCTTCACCGTCCGCAAGGTCTCCTTCGGTGTCGGTGTCGAGCGCACCTTCCCGCTGCACTCGCCGATCTTCGAGAAGATCGAGGTCATCACCCGCGGCGACGTGCGTCGCGCCAAGCTCTACTACCTGCGCAACCTGCGCGGCAAGGCTGCCAAGATCAAGGAGCGCCGCGACCGCTGATTCTTCCCGGCTGATACACATCGACCAGCCAATGGTTAGTCTCTGCGAGTGACTTCTGACGACCGCGGCTCCGCCCCCATCTACGCTGAGGGCCAGGAGCCGCGGTCGCCGTCGTCTCAGGAGCCGACGAAGAAGCATCTGCCGCTCTGGCAGGAGACGATCCTGCTGCTCGTCGTGGCCCTCGTGCTCGCCATCGCCATCAAGGCGCTGTTCCTCCAGGCGTTCTACATACCCTCGGAGTCGATGGAGCCCGGTTTGGTCGAGCAAGACCGGATCCTGGTCCAGAAGGTGTCCTACTGGGGATCTGGTACGCCGGAGCGTGGAGATGTCGTGGTCTTCAAGGATCCGGGCGGTTGGCTCAACGCAGACCAGTCGGCGGGGCCGAGTGACGCCTTGCAGAAGTTGATGTCCAAAATCGGCCTCTATCCCACCGGTGGTCACCTGGTGAAGCGGGTGATCGGAGTCGCGGGCGACACGATCGAGTGTTGCGACGACCAGGGCCGGATCATCGTCAACGGCGTGCCTCTCAACGAGGAGGCCTACATCAAGGACGACGAGCTCAACGACTGCAACGGGCCGATGGTCAGCAGGTGCGCCTCGGACTGGAAGGTCGGGCCGGTACCGGAGGGCCGGCTCTTCGTGATGGGCGACAACCGGGCCCATTCGGCCGACTCCTCCCAACACATGTGCCGGCCCCAGAAGGAGACCGACTGCGTGTCTGGGGCCGAGTTCGTGCCAGCCGACCTGGTCGTGGGCAAGGTGTTCGTGTTGTTGTGGCCGCGTGATCGGTTCACCTGGGTCGGTCGTCCCGACACGTTCGAGGACGTTCCCGACGCCTCGTGAGTGGCCCGTGTCGATGAATCCGCCGACG
Organism: Nocardioides sp.; assembly: GCA_029264225.1. Lineage (GTDB taxonomy): Bacteria > Actinomycetota > Actinomycetes > Propionibacteriales > Nocardioidaceae > Nocardioides. The sequence continues at coordinate 1,126 of JARICB010000086.1, forward strand.
CATCTGCCCTCGGGTGCCGCCGTACGTCGTGACGCGGGGTTGTACGGCTACGAGCGGGCGCTGCGTCGGGCCGGGATCGAGCCGGTCGCCGGGGTCGACGAGGCCGGCCGCGGAGCCTGCGCTGGTCCGCTGGTGGCCGGGGCCTGCATCCTGCCGGCCGGCAAGGCCGGGATCGTGCCGGGCCTCGCCGATTCGAAACTGCTGAGCGAGAAGGCCAGGGAACGCGTCTACGCCGAGATCGTGCGCCGGGCCGTGGCGTGGGCGGTCGTGGTCGTCTCTCCCGAGGAGTGCGACCGGCTCGGCATGCATGTGGCCAACATCGAGGCGTTGCGCCGCGCGGTTGCGCTGCTGGAGGAGCGGCCTTCGTATGTCTTGACCGACGGGTTCCCCGTCGACGGGCTGGCGGTGCCGGGGCTGGCGGTCTGGAAGGGCGACCGGGTGGCAGCGTGCATCGCGGCCGCGTCGGTCTTGGCGAAGGTGACGCGGGATCGGCTGATGACCACCCTCGACGCGACCTACCCGGCGTACGACTTCAAGACCCACAAGGGCTACATCACCGAGGCCCACGCGGCTGCGCTCCAGCAGCACGGGCCCTCACAGGTGCACCGGATGCGGTTCATCAACGTGCGGCGGGCCGCGGGGCTCGAGCCCCCGGTGGCTGTGCACAATGACTTCAGTACGTCGACGACGAAGGAGTGAGACATGAGCGCCGAGGAACTCGAGAAGTACGAGACCGAGATGGAGCTCACCCTCTACCGGGAGTATCGCGATGTCGTGTCGATCTTCAAGTACGTGGTCGAGACCGATCGTCGTTTCTATCTGTGCAACCAGGTTGACGTGCGGGCACGTACCGAGAACGGCGATGTCTTCTTCGAGGTTTCGATGACCGACGCGTGGGTGTGGGACATGTATCGCCCGGCGCGGTTCGCCAAGAATGTGAAGGTGCTGACGTTCAAGGACGTCAACGTCGAGGAGCTCAGTGAGCAGGAGATCGAGCCGCCCAAGGGCTGATCTCGGACCGCTCAGCGTCCACAGGCGACTCCGGCGGAGCGTTCTCCACAGGTAGCGGCGACCAGGCGTGTCGTTGTCCGTGCTCACGGCTGTGCTGGCACCTCCGACCACAGGAGGTCTCCATGGACATCTCGGCTGCCAGTCCACCTCGACTGACTCACAACCAGGCGCTCGGGGCCTACGGCGAATCCCTTGCCGCCCGCCATCTGACAGCCGACGGGATGGTGCTGCTCGACCGCAACTGGCGCTGCTCCGCAGGCGAGATCGACCTCGTGCTGCGCGACGCCCGGGTGCTGGTGATCTGCGAGGTCAAGACGCGCACCTCCAACGACTACGGCACCCCGCACGAAGCGGTCGACCAGGAGAAGGTGGCCCGTCTGCGACGACTGGCGTGGCGCTGGCTGCGGGCACATTCGGCCCATCCCGACGACGTCCGGATCGACCTGGTGGCGGTCCTGCGACCCCGCTGCGGTGCTGTGGAGATCGAGCACATCAGGGGGATCGGATGAGTTTCGCCAGTGCCAGCAGTATCGCTCTTCGCGGCACCACCGGCCACTTGATCGACGTCCAGGTCGACGTATCCACCGGGGTCGTCGGCACCTCGATGATCGGGCGGCTCGACGGCGCTCTCCACTAGGCCCGTGACCGGGTCAAGATGGCTGTCAACAACTCCACCGAGAAGCCGGACGACAAATGGCCCGCCAATCGGCGGATCACGATCCTGCTATCGCCCGCGGATCTGCCGAAGGCGGGCACCCACTTCGACCTGGCGATCGCCGTGACCGTACTGGCAGCCCGCGGTCGGATCGATCGATCGGCGCTGGTCGACACCGTTCTGATCGGTGAGTTGGCCCTGTCGGGGAGTCTGCGACCGGTGGCCGGCGTGCTGCCGATGGTGATGGCTGCCGCGCAGCACGGCATCCGCAGGGTCTTCGTCCCGGAACCCCAGGCCCGCGAGGCGGCTCTGGTCCCGGGGATGGTGGTCCTCGGGATGCGTTCGTTGGCCCAGGTGGTGGCCGAACTGCGTGGGCAGGAGGTGCCGGAGGCGCCACCGGTGGTCGAACCAGCCTCGACCCGGTTGCTGACCTGGCGGGGACAGGCGGCTCGCGACGACATCGACATGGCCGACCTGGCCGGGATCACCGATGAGAAGTACGCGCTCGAGGTGGCCGCCGCCGGTGGCCACCATCTGATGCTGAGTGGGCCGCGTGGCTCGGGAAAGACGAGCCTGGCCGAGCGACTGCCGACGATCCTGCCCGATCTCGACATCGATCAGGCCCTCGAACTAGCGGCGGTGCACTCGTTGTCAGGGCTGGTAGCCGACCACAGCATGTTGTCCCAACGGCCGCCGTTCTTCGCTCCCCACCACGACGCCAGCAAGGCCAGCCTGCTCGGTGGCGGCACCGGTCGGGTGCGCCCCGGAGGGATCAGTTGGGCACACCATGGCGTGCTGTTCCTTGATGAGTTCCCGTTGTTTCGCGCCGACGTCATCGACGCACTGCGTCAGCCCCTCGAGAGCGGCGAGGTGACCATCGCTCGCGGTGAGGAGTCGGCGACATTCCCTGCGCAGACCATGTTCCTGCTGGCCGCCAACCCCTGCCCGTGCGGCAACTATCACCCACGGGTGGCCAGCAACTCTTGCGACTGTGACGAGGCCGTGCGCCGCCACTACCGCCGCAAGGTCACCGGGCCCGTCATTGACCGGATCGACGTCTGGCGCGACTTGAGTCCGGCTGCCGCCGACCTCGACCATGACAGGTTCGCCGTGCGTGATGACTCCGCCACCATCCGGGCACGGGTGGTGGCCGCTCGCGAGACCCAGGCGCGGCGCTACGCGGGTCGGGCGTGGCGGCTCAACAGCGCCGTGCCGGGTCCGGCCCTGGCCCGGGACTGGCCGGTGCACCCACTTGGACAGCGGCTGCTCGATCAGGAACTGCGATCGGGCACACTGACCCGCCGTGGCGTGGCCCGAGTACACCGGGTGGCGTGGACGGTGGCTGACCTGCGCGGTGTCGAGCGGGCCGGGCCAGACGAGGTCGCCGTCGCGTTGGCGCTGCGCACCGGCACCCCGTTGCCGAGCAATGTCGTGGAGCGCGTCGGATGAACCGCTACGACGATCTCCGGGCCAGGGCTCTGCTCTCGCGTATCGGCGAACCCGGCAATCTTCGCCTTGCTCGGATGGTCGACCAGATCGGAGCGGCCACGCTGGTGGACCGACTCTTCGCCGAAGGGGTCGCAGGCGTGGGCCGCGCCGACCTGGCGATGCGCATGCATACGGTCGACCCGGAGCGCGAGCTGGCCCAGGCGGCTCGACTGGGCATCCGATTCGTCATTCCGAGCGATGCCGAATGGCCGATCCAGCTGGGTGACCTGGGACAGCCGGACACGCAGCAGGAGTGCGGCGGAGGGGTGCCCATCGGGTTGTGGGTGAAGGGTCCGTTGCGCCTCGATCAGCTGCCCAGGTCATTGGCGATCGTCGGGTCCCGCTCGTGCACCACCTACGGCGACAGTCTCGCTTTCGAGATCGCTGCCTCGGTGGCCCACGCCGGGGTGCCCGTGGTCTCCGGCGGTGCCATCGGGATCGACCGGGCCGGGCACCGTGGCGCGATCGCGGCTGAGGGGCAGACGATCGCAGTGCTGGCCTGTGGTGTCGATCGGACCTATCCGCAGGAGAACGCCGCTCTGCTTCGCCACATCGGGGAGACCGGGGCGCTCGTCTCGGAGGTGCCACCGGGGTGTGTAGCGACCAAGAGCCGGTTCCTGGTGCGTAACAGGTTGATCGCAGCCTTGAGCGTTGGCACCGTGGTGGTGGAGGCGGCGATCCGTAGTGGTGCTCTCAACACCCTGCGGTGGGCGGGCAGCCTCAACCGGGTCGTGATGGGGGTGCCGGGACCTGTGACCAGTGCGCAGTCCCAAGGCGTGCTCGAACGGATCCGCACCGGCGCGGCCAACCTGGTCACCTCCGGGCCGGAGGCACTCGAACTCATCGGGGCCGCGGGTGAACACCTGGTGACACCGGCGCGGGCGCCGGCCCGACGCCGAGACGCCCTCACCCGCCGCGACCAGCAGATCCTCGATGCGGTCCCGAAGTGCACGCGCCGACCGGCCGACTCGATCGCCCGGGCTGCGGGGATCGCCGTGCTCGACGTCGGCACGACCCTTGCGCGGCTGCACCGAGGGGGGCTCGTCAGCTATGGCGACGGCGGCTGGCAACTCACGACCGGCGCAGGGGAGTGAGGCGCCAGCTGAGACCGCAGTGCCGGGTGGTCGTGGCGCCGCTGGACCGGCGCGGGCTACGCCTACGATCCGGGCATGGCCGTGAGCAAGGACGAGGGCCCCGTGTTGCCCGAGCCGCTGGTTCGGGTGCTGGGCGAGTACGAGCGCCATCTCATCTCCGAGCGCGACCTGGCCGCGCACACGGTGCGTGCCTACTTGGGTGATCTGAACAGCCTGCTCGAGCATGCGTCCCGTCTCGGCATCGACAACGTAGGTGAGCTTGACCTCCGGGCGCTGCGGAGTTGGCTGGCCAAGCAGCAGAGTCTTGGTAAGTCGCGCACGACGCTGGCGCGACGAGCGAGCGCCGCACGGGTCTTCACCGCCTGGCTGGCTCGCACCGACCGGGCAGTCGGCGATGTGGGGGCCTCCCTGGGCTCTCCCAAGAAGCACCAGAGCCTGCCACCGGTGCTGCGCACGGATGAGGCCGCAGACCTGATCCGTGCGGCCGCGACTCTGGCTGATGATGGTTCGCCCCTGGGGCTGCGCGACGTGGCGATGCTCGAACTGCTCTACGCCACGGCGATCCGGGTAGGGGAGTTGGTCGGTCTCGACATCGACGATCTCGACACCGGGCGCCGAGTGATTCGGGTTTTCGGCAAGGGCCGCAAGGAGCGCTCGGTGCCCTACGGAGTGCCGGCGGCACGAGCCGTCGACCGCTGGCTGACGCTGGGGCGACCAGCTCTGCGCGTCGACGGAGCCGGAGCCGCGCTGTTCCTCGGCGCCCGAGGACGCCGCATCGACCAGCGGATGGTGCGCGAACTGGTGCACCGCAGGATCACCGAAGTGCCGGGTGCTCCCGACATCGGTCCCCACGGACTGCGGCACACGGCGGCGACCCACCTCCTCGAAGGCGGCGCAGACCTGAGGTCGGTCCAGGAGATCCTTGGCCACGCCTCCCTGGCCACGACCCAGCTCTATACCCATGTCACCACCGATCGACTACGGCAGGCCTACCGGCAGGCTCACCCGCGCGCCTGACGGGGCCTGAGTCCCGGCTCTCAGGACCGCAAGTCTTGAGCCGGCGATGACCACTCGGCATAGGGAAGCGGCAGCGGCGACCAATGCGTCCTGTCAGTTTCCGGGGCATCACGCCACAGCGGGAGCAGCCGCACCCCGCCATCCTCGATCAGATCGAGCGGGTTGCGGTAGACCGCGCCCCGTAGCCAGCCCCAATGCAGGCAGGCAGCGGGAAAACAGTGGCTGAACGCCAGCTCGAGCGATCCGATCCGGTCGCCGGCCGACACCGACCTACCGACGGGCAGCCTGGACCTGACCGGCTCGTACGTCGTGCGGGTGGCGCCGTGGGCGATGGTGACGACCGGCTTCCCGGCGACGTAGCCGACGAAGGCGATCGTGCCGGGCAAGGCACTGTGCACCGACTGGCCTACCGAACCGGCCAGATCGACCCCCCGGTGGCCCGCACCCCACAGGTCGGTCGGCGGAGCGAAGCCGTGCACCACCTCCGGCGCGGGCCGCAGCGGCCAGACCCCGACGGGGTCTGGCTCGACAGCGGTGGCTCTCGCTCCGGGAAGAAGGAGGAGTGCGGAGACGACGGAGATGACGACCGGATGCCTCGAGGAGAGCCTCTTCATCGACCCAGCCTGACCCCGGTTGCGGACGTGGCAGAGCCCAGCGGCCCTGCGGTGTGGACAAGTCGGAGTCGAGCAGCGTATGTGGACGCTCTCCGGGCCGTTGTGGCTCGATTCGACCGCCGGCGGCGCAGTGACCTACGATTCTCTGTGCAGCCCAGTTGAATCGGGCTGACTTCGCATGCTCGCAGACCGCGACGGCCTTGCTCCTTGGAGGCCGATCACCCGTGGGCGCCGATCCTCAGTTCCGCACAGTGGTGCGGATCGGGTCGCGCGCGAGCGTCAGGGCAGCCGACACCCGTCGGGTGCAGCAACTGTAAACAACCGGAGATCCGTTCCCGGCTCGACCTGACTCAAGGTTGAGCGACACGGCGAGCGGCTCCACTCACCAGGAGAACAACATGGCAGTCGTCACCATGCGCCAGCTGCTCGAGAGCGGCGTCCACTTCGGTCACCAGACCCGTCGTTGGAACCCCAAGATGAAGCGCTTCATCATGACCGAGCGCAACGGCATCTACATCATCGACCTGCAGCAGTCGCTGGCCTACATCGACCGTTCCTACGCCTTCGTCAAGGAGACCGTCGCCAAGGGCGGTGTCGTGATGTTCGTCGGCACCAAGAAGCAGGCGCAGGAAGCCATCGCCGAGCAGGCGACGCGCGTCGGTATGCCCTACGTCAACCAGCGCTGGCTCGGTGGCATGCTCACCAACTTCCAGACCGTGCACCAGCGGATCAACCGTCTCAAGGAGCTCGACGAGCTCGACTTCGACGACGTTGCCGGCTCGGGTCGCACCAAGAAGGAGCTGTTGCAGCTCAAGCGTGAGCGCGACAAGCTCGACAAGACCCTGGGTGGTATCCGCGACATGGCGAAGGTTCCCTCCGCCGTCTGGATCGTCGACACCAACAAGGAGCACCTTGCCGTCGAGGAGGCGCGCAAGCTGCACATCCCGATCATCGGCATCCTGGACTCCAACTGCGACCCGGACCTCGTCGACTTCCCGATCCCGGGCAACGACGACGCCATCCGCGCCGTGGGTCTGCTGACCCGCGTCGTCGCCGACGCCGTCGCCGAGGGCCTGATCGCCCGCTCGGGTGCCAAGACCGACGCCCCGGCCGAGCCGCTGGCCGAGTGGGAGCGCGAGCTCCTCGTGGGTGACGCCGAGATGGTTGCGGTGGCCGCCACCGGTGGCGACGCCACCACCGAGACGCCCGCCGCGGAGGCAACCGGCGCC
>JARICB010000165.1 GCA_029264225.1 Nocardioides sp.
GGGCTGACCTACGGTCGCTGGGAGACCCGGCTGGGACTGCGTGCCTACGGCGGCGGCACCGTCGATCGCAAGGTCCTGCTCGAACTGGTTCCGGAGCGTCCGCAGGACTATGCCTGCGGCAAGCGCAACATCACCATGGCTGAAGTCTCGGCCAGCTCGCGCACCGTCGTGTTCGGTGCCAAGGCCGACTCGCGCCAGTGGGTCGGAACTCGGCAGGTCGCGAGCCTGACCAGTGGCACGCCGGCGGTGGCGGTCGAGGTGAACAAGGATCACATCACCTGGTACTGGGACGGCAAGGTCATCGGGTCACTGAAGAGCAAGAAGGCGGTCAGCGACGTACCGATGACGCTGCGCTTCAGCATCGTCGGCGACCAGGTCACCCCGGGCAACGGCGTTGGCATCTTCACCGACTGGCAGCGGGCGTTTGCCATCACGTCGGGTAAGCAGGTCACCAAGGGGCCCAAGTTGCGCGCCAGTTCCCTGACGACCTGCGAATAGCGCCTCCTGCGCGCCTCCCCGCAGCGGGCGCGCTGGGCTGGTAGAAAGTGGCCTTCCTGTGTCCTGCCTGCCCTGAGGAGAACCGTCTGTGAATGCCAAGAAGGCCGTCATTGCGGCGGTGATCGTGTTCCTCGGCTTCTGGATGTTCACCGACCCCAACGGCCTGGCCAACGCGGCTTCGGCGGGTGCGCAACAGTCCTGGAGCCTGGCTCAGCAACTCTTCACCGCGATCATCGACTTCGTCAACGCCCTGACATGAGGCCCTGACGTGCGCGGGATCTTCGACCCTCACATCCGTCGCCACCTGCTCCGCGACGAGGGCGAAGTGATCGTGGACGAGGTCCGTCACCACTGGATCGTCTTCGTGCTGCCCGCCATCGAGACCGTCCTCGCGTTGCTCCTGGTGGCCGCCGTGCCGTTCGTCAACCTCGACCTTGCCTGGTTCCCCTTCGCGTTGGCGCTGGGGATCCTGGGCCATGCTGCCTGGCGGGCGCTGGGCGAGCACATGGACCGGTTCGTGATCACCAATATGCGCGTCTTCCGGGTGCACGGGGTGCTGTCACAACAGTTGGCCACGATGCCGCTCTCGCGAATTCTCGACATCACGGTCAAGAAGCCCCTGCACGGGCGGATCCTCGGCTTCGGCCACTTCGTCTTCGAGTCCGCAGCGCAGGAGCAAGGGTTGCGCGACATCCGCTACGTCGGACGTCCCGACCAGCGCGATCTCTCCATTCAGCGCGTGGTGCAGCGCTCGGGTCTGCGCGGGCCCCGCATCGCCAACTGAGCCTGCGCGCCGGCCGGGTGCTGGACGTCACACGCTCGTCGACGTGCACTGCGATGCAAAATTGCCTTAGCGTGCACGTATGAGTCTTGACCTGTCCACCTGTGGGCTGCGTGCTGCGAAGAAGCAGCGCACCCGCGAGTCACTGAGCCTTGCCGCCGTCACCATTGTGGCCACCGACGGCATCGACGCGCTGACCGCAGAGCGCATAGCCGCCGAGGCCGGCGTCTCACGGCGCACCTTGTTCAACTACTTCCCGCGCGTCGAAGACGTGCTCACCGCCTCGATGGAGGAGGTCACCCGTACTACGGTGGCGGCCTTCGTCGCGCGACCTGCAGACGAACCCCTGCGGCGCTCGATCGTGGAGGTGCTGACCGGCCTGCTCGATGATCCGGTGTTCGTCCAGGCGTTCGCGCTGGAGCGCGCAGCAGACACCTCGCCGGCGACCCGACGTTTCCTGCGCGAGTTCGGCGACTCCCAGATCGACGCCTTCGAGACCGGTCTGCGTGACCGGCTCGGCGCCGACGCCGATCAGGTGTACGTCGCGGCGCTGGCCGCCTGCACCGGCGCGATCCTGACCCGGATGACCAGGCTGGTGGTGGCCCAGACCCCCGCGGCCGAACCGACCGATGGGGCGGTGGCTCAGCGCCACCGCACCTGGATACGTCAGTCCTTCGACCTGCTCTTCACCGGCTTCGACGAAGCCGGTGCTACTCGCCACTCGCACCTCGAGGAGAACTGACGTGGCTTCCTTCCTCTACCGGATCGGCATGGGCTCCGCCCGTCGCCCGTTCGCCGTCCTGCTCGCCTGGGTCCTGATCCTGGGCGGTGTCGTGGGCGCCATGTTGTCGTTGCAGCGACCCATGACCAACGAGTTCGAGCTCCCCGACAGTGAGTTCGCCCAGGTGCTCGATGACCTCGGCAAGCAGATCCCCGAGATCGCCGGCGGCACCGGCACCGTCGTACTGCACAGCAAGGACGGCTTCACCACCGAGCAGCGCGCGGCGATCGACAAGACGATGGCCGACTGGCGCTCGCTGCCGCACGTCACTGGCACCGTCGACCCGTTCGAGACCCAGCAGGTCCTCGATCAGGGCTCCAAGGCGCTGGCCAAGGGGGAGAGGGAGTTGATCGATGGCCGCAAGCAGTACGAGGACGGCGCCTACCAGCTCAACCAGTTGCGATGGCTGATCTCCGAGGGCGAGCAGGACATCGCCCGGCTCACGCGTAACGACCCCGACAACGAGACCCTTCCCTTCCGGATCGACGGGCAGGCCGAGCTCGAGACGATGCTGGCCGACGGTGAGCGCAAGCTCGATCGCGCGCAGACCAAGCTCGCGGAGGGCCAGGAGGCCTACACCAACGGGGCCACCCTGAGCGGCCTCGGTGATGGGGTGCGCTTGGTCAGCAAGGACGGTTCGACGGCGCTCGTGCAGGTGCGGTTCGACGCGAGCATGCAGGAGATCTCACCCGACGACCTGGCACTGGTCCCCGACGCCGGGCAACAATTGACGAAGGCCGGCGTCGACGTCGACTACGGCCAGGAACTGGTCTTCGACACCAAGGTCGGTGGGATCGGCGAGATCGTCGGCATCGCGGTGGCGGCGGTCGTGCTGTTCATCATGCTCGGGTCCTTCGTGATGGCCGGGTTGCCATTGGCGATCGCCTTCACCGGCGTGGGCGTGAGCCTGATCGGTGCCATGGCGCTGACCCACTGGCTCAGCATTCAGCAGATGGCGCCCGTGCTCGGCGCCATGCTCGGCCTGGCGGTCGGTATCGACTATGCGTTGTTCATCGTCAACCGACACCGACGCCAACTGGGCGACGTGGTCCGCGCTGGCACCCCCGTGACCCGTGAGGAAGTGCGGCACAGTGTTGCGTTGGCCACAGGGACGGCGGGTACGGCGGTCGTCGTGGCCGGCGCCACCGTGGTCATCGCCCTCGCTGCGCTGCTCGTCTCGGGTATCCCGACGCTGGTCCAGATGGGTGTGCTGGCGGCGGCGACCGTGACGGTCACCGTGCTGGTGGCCCTGACCCTGACGCCGGCCCTGTTGTCGCTGGCCGGTGGCCGAGCTGCGCCGCGAGCCACGAAGAAGACCATGAAGCAGCACCATGACGGCTGGCCCGAGAAGTGGGTCGACCTCGTGACCCGACGCGCACCGGCCGCCATCGTGGCTGTCGTGCTGGTGATGGGCGCGCTGGCACTGCCGGCACTGAGCCTGCGCCTCGGTCTGCCCGACGGCGGCTCGGAGAGCCCCAGCTCCACGGCCTTCCGGGCCTACGAGCGGGTGGCCAAGGCGTTCGGTCCCGGCGCCAATGGTCCGATCCTGGTCTCGGCCGACGTCGAGTCACCTATTGCCGCCCCCGACCTGATCGCTGAGCAGGTGCGCGTAGGTGAGGCGCTCGCCGCCGTTGACGGTGTGCGTGACGTGCTACCGATCGGGGTCAGCGAGGATCGCCTGACGATGGCGTTCCAGGTCGTCTCCGAAGAAGGACCCTCGGCCCAGACGACCGTCTCGCTCGTGGACGAGCTGCGTGGCAGCGTCACCGACAAGCTCGCCGCCCAGGGCGTCGATGTCGGTGTCACCGGGCAGACGGTCGCCAATATCGAGGTCTCCGAGCGCCTGGCCGAGGCGCTGCCGCTCTACGTCGCGCTGGTGATCGGATTGTCGCTGGTGCTGCTGACGATCGTCTTCCGCTCGGTGCTGATCCCGATCCTGGCCACGGCCGGCTTCCTGCTCTCGGTCATGGCCAGCTTCGGCGTGATCGTCGCGGTCTACCAGTGGGGCTGGTTGGGGGGCGTCTTCGACGTACACAACCCCGGCGCGGTCTTCAGCTTCATGCCGACCTTGTTGATCGGCATCCTGTTCGGCTTGGCGATGGACTATCAGATGTTCCTCGTCTCCGGGATGCGTGAGTCCTATGTGCACGGCCAGTCGGCGCGGGCTGCGGTGCGCAGCGGGTTCGCCTCCGGTGCCCGGGTCGTAGCGGCAGCAGCGCTGATCATGGTGGCGGTGTTCTCGGGCTTCGTGTTCTCGCACCTGACGATGGCGCGACCGATCGGCCTCGCTCTGGCGGTCGGGGTGCTGCTCGACGCGTTCCTGATCCGGATGACGCTGACTCCCGCGGTGATGTCGCTGCTGGGTGACAAGGTCTGGTGGATACCGCAGTGGCTCGACCGGGCGTTGCCGCACCTCGACGTGGAGGGCTCAGCACTGGTCGACAAGCAGCGTCCGAAGCCGCGCGTGGTCCCCGCACGTGAAGACGTGCTCGTCTAGCCTGACGGGCATGCCCAACGCACGCCTCGACTTCATCGACGAGGCCGCACGCCAGTGGGGCCTGCGTTGGGACGGGGTGCCGGCCATGCACGCCGTCACCTCGCTCATGCGGGCCCAGCAGATCGTGCTCGGCCGGCTCGACGCACTGCTGCGCCCGCACGACCTGACCTTCGCCCGCTACGAGGCGCTGGTGCTGTTGCACTTCTCCTCGCGTGGTTCCCTGCCGCTGGGCAAGATGGGCGAGCGGCTCCAGGTGCACCCGACGTCGGTCACCTCGATCGTGCGCCGTCTGGAGGCGGACGGTCTGATCGTGAGGTCTCGACATCCCGAGGACGGACGTGCCGTGCTTGCAGAGATCACGCCCGCAGGGCGATCTTTGGTCGAGGTCGCGACGGCCGCCCTGGTAGGCGCCGACTTCGGGCTGGACCGGCTCTCGGAGGAGCAACTGTCCACGATGTCGGGTCTGCTGGGCGTCGTACGTCGCGAAGCCGGGGATTTCTAGGGTTCGCCGAGAATAGTAGGACGTCCTACTATCTCGGTATGGCCGACGACACCGCACGCACCCGCTGGCAGTCCCGCTACGACGCCTCGCTCGCGCAGGGCAAGGTACGAGACGTCGACTTCACCACCGTCTCCGGCGTCCAGGTCGAGCCCGCCTACGGCGCCGATGACTCCGAGTGGCCCGGCGAGTTCCCCTTCACCCGTGGGCTCCACCCCACCGGCTACCGCGGCCGTGCGTGGACGATCCGTCAGTTCGCCGGCTTCGGAAACGCCCAGCAGACCAATGAGCGCTATAGGATGATCCTGGGTCGCGGTGGCGGCGGCCTCTCGGTCGCCTTCGACATGCCGACCCTGATGGGCCGCGACTCCGACGATCCGATGAGCCTCGGCGAGGTCGGCCACTGCGGAGTGGCGATCGACAGTGCCGCAGACATGGAGACCCTCTTCAAGGACATCGACCTGGCCCAGGTGACTACGTCGATGACCATCAGTGGTCCGGCCGTGCCCGTCTTCTGCATGATGCTGGTCGCCGCCGAGCGGGCCGGGGTGGACACCAGCGTCCTCAACGGGACCCTGCAGACCGACATCTTCAAGGAGTACATCGCGCAGAAGGAGTGGCTCTTCGCTCCCGAGCCTCATCTGCGCCTGATCGGCGACCTGATGGAGTTCTGCGTCGAGCAGGTCCCGGCCTACAAGCCGCTCTCCGTCTCCGGCTACCACATCCGCGAGGCGGGTTCGACGGCTGCGCAGGAGTTGGCCTTCACCTTGGCGGACGGCTTCGGTTACGTCGAGCTCGGACTCTCGCGCGGCCTGGATGTCGATGTCTTCGCTCCCGGGCTGTCCTTCTTCTTCGACGCCCACGTGGACTTCTTCGAGGAGATCGCCAAGTTCCGGGCGGCCCGCCGGATCTGGGCGCGCTGGTTGCGCGACGTCTACGGCGCGAAGACCGACAAGGCCCAGTGGCTGCGGTTCCATACCCAGACCGCCGGGGTCTCGCTCACCGCGCAGCAGCCCTACAACAACGTCGTTCGGACCGGCATCCAGGCTCTCTCGGCCGTGCTCGGCGGCACGAACTCGCTGCACACCAACGCCCTGGACGAGACGCTGGCGCTGCCGAGCGAGCAGGCCGCCGAGATCGCATTGCGCACGCAGCAGGTGATCATGGAGGAGACCGGTGTCATCAACGTCGCCGATCCGCTCGGTGGCAGTTGGTACGTCGAGGCGTTGACCGACCGGATCGAGGGGGAGGCCAACGAGATCCTCGACAAGATCCTGGCGATGGGCGGCTCCTCGCTGACCCACGACAACGTCGAGGGGCTGGTCGCGGCGGCCCGCAACGGCGAGGACCCGATCACTCGGGGCCTGCTCCAGGGCATCGAGCACGGTTGGTTCATGTCCGAGATCGCGGAGGCGGCCTTCGAGTACCAGGTGGCCCTCGAGAAGGGCGAGAAGAGGATCGTCGGCGTGAACTGTCACCAGGAGTCCATCACCCACGACCTCGAGATCCTGCGCGTCAGCCACGAAGTGGAGGTCGAGCAGGTGCGGTTGCTCGCCGCACGACGCGCCGAGCGTGATGACGCTGCCGCCGCGGACGCCGTACGGGAGATGGTCGAGGTCGGGCGCACGGATGCCAACATGATCCCGGCGATGCTGGCGGCCTGTCGGGCCGAGGCGACGCTGGGTGAGATCTGCGACGCGCTGCGGGCCGAGTGGGGCGAGTACCGCGAGCAGGCTCGCTTTTGAGCCGGCCGATGCGGGCAGCTACTCGCCGGGATGGCTGGTGAGTTCCTCCCGCTCGCGCAGGAGGTCGGCATGGATCGGGTCGGCGACCTGCTTGTGGCTGGTGCGCACGGCGGCGAAGGTCCACAGCTTGTTGATCACGAACGACAGCGGGGTGACCACGGCGATCACCGCCAACTGAGCCCAGTAGAGCCGACTGCGGAAGCCGCTCGAGTCGTCGAAGACGTCGCTCGGCAGGCTGAGCACCGAGTCCGGGTGCAGGAGGCTGGTCAGCAGCGCGAGACCGATGGCCTGACCGGCGAGCCCGACCGCCAGGAACGGGCCGTACTCGCGCCACCACGGGGCGTGGCCAGCGCTGCGGAAGGTCCAGGAACGGTTGAGCTGGAAGTTCCAGAGGTTGGCGACGAGGAACGCGATCGTCGAGTAGACGTGATACCAACGCAGGTTGTAGTCGTTGAACGCGATGCCCAACGCCGCCTCGTCGAACCCGGGGCCCAGTCGTTTGACCATGATCAGGGTGGCCAGGTTGACCAGCACCCCCGAAGCGCCCACGACGCCGAACCGCGCCAGCAGCACCACGTTGTGTCGGTGTCGGGCGATCAGAGCGGAGGCAGGCACCGGTTGAGGCTACCCGGGAAGCCGTGGCGGGGGTGCCGTTCGACGTGGGCCCGGTGGGTAGGGAGAATAGGTCTCATGACGCAGCAGCCGTTCTCCCGCCCTGGAGCGATCGACCTCTCCGCACTCAAGCGCGCCCCGCAGCAGCCGCCGGCGGCCACGCCGCCCAGAGCCGCAGGCGCAGGCAGTGGCCACGCCGCGTCGGGTGGTGCCCACTCGGCGTACTCCCTCGACGTCAGCGAGGAGAACTTCCAGGCAGTCCTCGAGGCATCGATGACGGCCCCGGTGCTGCTCGTCTTCTACTCACGCACCCGGATGCCGGAGAGCGGCCAGTTGGCCGACGACCTGGTGAGTGTCTCCGGCGAGCTCGAGGGTCGCTTCCTGGTCGGTCTGGTCGACATCGACGCCGTGCCCCAGATCGCGCAGGCGATGCAGATCCAGTCCGTTCCCCTCGTGGCTGCCGTGATCGACGGCCGACCGATGCCGCTCTTCCAGGACGTCGTGCCGATCGAGGAGCTCCGCACCGCGCTCGCGCAGGTAGGTCAGCAGCTCACCACCCAGGGCA
This sequence comes from Nocardioides sp., assembly GCA_029264225.1. Taxonomy (GTDB): domain Bacteria; phylum Actinomycetota; class Actinomycetes; order Propionibacteriales; family Nocardioidaceae; genus Nocardioides. The sequence continues at coordinate 7,979 of JARICB010000165.1, forward strand.
TCACCGGTCGGCACCAGCCGCGCGGCGCCGAGCCGGTCGAGGGGCAGGAGCCGCAGGAGTATCCCCGCTACGCCGCTGCCCAGGATGCGCTGGGTGAGGGCAACATCGACCTCGCCGTTGCGGAGTACCAGAAGTTGGTCGATGCCAATCCGGCAGACACCGAGGCAGGCGCCGGCCTGGCCATGGCGAAGGTGCTCCAGCGCACGCAGGGGGTCGACCTCGGTGCCGCCCGGGCTGCCGCCGCGGATGCCCCCGACGACGTCGCAGCACAGACGATGGTGGCCGACCTCGACCTGCTCGGTGGGCATGTCGAGGACGCCTTCCTCCGACTGATCGCCCTGGTGGCCCGCACCAGCGACGCCGACCGGATGACCGCTCGCGACCACCTGCTGGGACTGTTCGCCGCCGTCGGTAACGACGACGAGCGAGTGCTGGCCGGTCGGCGCAACCTGGCCTCCGCCCTGTTCTGAGAACCCGCTACCTCCTCGCGGACGTCATGGGGTCAAGGCCTGTACGACGGCCTGCACCGCGGGAGAGGCGGCCATCGAGGCGCGGTGGATCACCGTAATCTCGCGAGTCGGCACCGGCTCGTGCGCGGCCACTGCGACGACATCATCCTTCAGTAGGGACCGGCCCAGCCGCGGGATGAGGGCGATACCCAACTCCGCGCCGACCAGGGCCAGGTGCGAGTCGAACTCCATGGCGACGTGGGCGATCCGGGGCGCGCGTCCGGTGCCGTCATACATCCGCATCAACCATTGTCGACAGATGGTGCCCTCGGGGGTGGCTACCCACGGCTCGTCGGCGAGGTCGCGAGGCGAGACGCGGGTGCGAGCCGCGAGCCGGTGACCCCGCGGCACGATGACGTCGGCAACGTCGTGCGCGATGGTGACGCCCACCAGGTGCTCCGGCAAGTGGAGCGGTACGTCGCCCCAGCTGTGGACGATGGCGAGATCCTGTTGGCCCGAGGCCACCAGTTCGATGGCATCCCACGGTTCCTGCTCGGTCAGGGTAAGGGTGAGATCGGGGTGCTGGTCCAGGAGTGTGCGCACCACGGGGGCCACGAGACCGCGCATATCGGTGGAGAAGGCAACGACACGTAGTCGACCGGCGATCCGGCCGGCGTCACGGTGCAGCCCCGACTCGAGCTCCTCCAGGTCGGTCAGCAGCCGAGAGCCGTCGATGACGAGGCGGCGGCCGTGGTCGGTCAGCATGACGCCGCGGCCCACACGTTCCAGCAGTGGCACGCCCACCTGCTTCTCCAGCCGCTTGACCTGCTGAGAGATCGCACTGGGAGTGAAGCCGAGCGCGTGGGCGGCGCCGACCACGGAACCATGAGCGTCGACGGCCTGCAGGCTGGTCAGTGCAGCGAGGTCAATCATGTAGCGATATTACATCGTCATGTGCAGAATGATTCGCTGGTGCTTCATGGTTCGAGCGCCCACACTGGAGCCCATGACTGCCCGTGACTCGCTGCTCGCTGCCCTCGTCGCGACGATCTGGGGGTTCAACTTCGTGGTCATCGACTGGGGTATGAGCGACGTTCCGCCGCTGCTGTTCGTAGCCATCAGGTTTACCGCAGTGCTGCTGCCAGCCATCTTCTTCATCGCGAGGCCCGACGCGCCGTGGCGCAGCATCCTTGCCGTGGGGACCTTCATGTCGCTAGGCCAGTTCGCCTTCCTCTACGTCGCCATGTCGGCCGGCATGCCACCGGGGCTCGCTGCCCTGGTGCTTCAGGCGCAGGTCGTCTTCACGATCGTGATCGCAGCCGGGGTGCTGCGGGAGATACCTACCGCCGCCCAAGCAGCCGGGGTGGCACTCGGGGTCCTCGGCCTGATGATCGTTGCCATCGGCAGGGGCGGCCACGTGCCACTCCTCGCGCTGGCCCTGTGCCTGCTCGGCGCGCTGTCGTGGGGGATCGGCAACGTGGTGGCGCGAGCGGCCCGGGTTCCCGGCGGGCTGGCGCTGACCGTGTGGTCGGCGCTGGTGGTGCCGATCCCGCTGCTCGCTCTTTCGCTGATGATCGATGGTCCGACGGCGGTAACTGCGGCGTTGGTCGGCTTCTCCTGGCAGGCGGCGATCTCGACGCTCTACACGGCCGCTCTCTCGTCGTTGGTGGGTTACGGGATCTTCAACAGCCTGTTGGCGCGCTGGCCTTCCAGTGCCGTCGTACCGTGGGTGCTGCTTGCTCCCGTGGTGGCCATGGCCTCCGCGTGGGCGATCCTCGACCAGCGTCCCAATGCCGCCGAATGCGGTGGGGGAGTGCTCCTGCTGGTCGGTGTCCTGGTGGCGCTGCGTCCGCGCCGCGCCGTGCAACCTGCTCCCGTGGAGGAAGAACTGTGCGTGATGTGAAGATCGGCGACCGCAGCGTCGCCCAACTCGGCTTCGGCGCCATGCGCCTGACCGGCGCCGCCCCCTTCGGCGACGCCCCCGACCGGGACACCGCGATCGCGGTCTGCCGGGCCGCGGTCGAGGCCGGCTGCCAGCTGGTTGACACGGCCGACGCCTACGCGTTGGGCCTCAACGAGGAGCTCGTTGCCGAGGCGTTGAGTCCGTACGCCGACGAGGTGCTCGTTGCCACCAAGGCCGGCCAGGCGCGACCCGGCGATGACTGGGTGCCACTCGGGCGCCCGGAATACCTCAAACAACAGGCTCACCTGTCGCTGATGCGGCTGCGGCTCGAGGTGATCGACCTCTTCCAACTGCATCGCGTGGACCCCAAGGTGCCCCTGGCGGACCAGGCCGGCGCCCTGCGCGAGCTGATCGAGGAGGGTGTGGTGCGAGCAGTGGGGCTTTCACAGGTCAGCGTGGAGACGATCGAGGCGTTTAGGGAGATCGTGCCGATCGCCTCGGTCCAGAACAGATATTCCATCTCGGCCCGCAACGACGAGGACGTGGTCGATCACTGCGAGCGCGAGGGCATTGCCTTCCTGCCGTGGCGCCCACTGGAGATCTCGTCCCGCGTCGTCAATGCGGTGCAGCCGGTCGCCGACCGGCTCGACGCGACCCCGACCCAGGTCGCGCTGGCCTGGGCCCTACAACGCTCACCGGTGATGCTGCCGATCCCGGGCACCGCCTCCCTCGAGCACCTGGCCGAGAACCTGGCGGCTCGCGACCTGGTGCTCGACGCCGAGGCGGTGGCTGCGCTCAGCTGATCACTGCGTTGAGCTGAGCGCAGCGCGGCCCGCCTCGAGCCGGGCGACCGGCACCCGGAAGGGCGAGCACGACACGTAGTCGAGCCCGACCTCGTGGAAGAAGTGGATCGAGGCCGGATCGCCGCCGTGTTCGCCGCAGACACCGAGATGCAGGTCGGGGTTGGCCGCGCGCCCGTCGGTGACGGCGCGACGTACCAACGCCCCGACCCCGTCGATGTCGAGTGACTCGAACGGCGAGACCGGGAAGACTCCCTGCGCCAGGTAGGTAGCGAAGAAGGATGCCTCGACGTCGTCGCGCGAGAAGCCCCAGGTCATCTGGGTCAGATCGTTGGTGCCGAAGGAGAAGAACTCGGCCGAACCGGCGATCTCACCGGCCGTCATCGCAGCGCGGGGCAGCTCGATCATGGTGCCGATCTGGTGCGGAATCGTCTCACCCAGCTCGGCCTCGACGTCGTGGGCGATCTGTTCGATGCGGCCCCTGACCAGGTCGAGCTCACGGACGCTGGCAACCAGCGGGATCATGATCTCCGGTTCGGCCTGGCCGCCGCCACGGATCCACTCGGCCGCTGCCTCGAGGATCGCCCGCGCCTGCATATTGAACAGGCCGGGGATGACGATGCCCAGGCGTACGCCGCGGAGTCCGAGCATCGGATTCGACTCGTGCAGTCGTTGCACCGCCGCCAAGAGCTTGCGCTGCTGCTTCTTGCGCTGGCCGCGCACGTCGGCCACCGCCATCGCGACGCTCAACTCGGTGATGTCGGGCAGGAACTCGTGCAGCGGCGGGTCGATCAGCCGGATCGTGACCGGCAGACCGTCCATCGCCTCGAAGACCTTGAGGAAGTCCTGGCGCTGGAGCACCAGCAGTTCGTCGAGCGCGGCCTCCTGGCCCTGCTCGTCGTCGGCCACGATCAGGTTCTCGACCAGGTGGCGTCGTTCGCCGAGGAACATGTGCTCGGTGCGGCACAGGCCGATGCCCTGGGCGCCGAACCGGCGTGCGCGGGCAACGTCCTCGGCGGTGTCGGCGTTGGTGCGCACGCTGAGTCGGCGGACGCTGTCGGCGTGCTCCATGATCCGCTGCACGGCCTGGACCAGCGGTTGGTCGACGTCCTCGCCCTCGAAGGAGCGCACCACGAACGAATCGACCACCGGCACCTCGCCGTCGAAGACCTCGCCGGTCGAGCCGTCGATGGAGATGACGTCGCCCTCCCTGATCGTCTTGCCGCCACGAACGGTGAACTCGCCCTGCCGGGTGTCGACGTCGAGGGCCTCGGCGCCGCAGACGCAGGTGCGCCCCATGCCCCGGGCCACGACGGCCGCGTGCGAGGTCTTGCCG